>CAIJYR010000046.1 GCA_903824965.1 uncultured Thiotrichales bacterium | reverse complement strand
CGCTGTTACAAACGGGGTGGCTGCGTCATGAACCCGCGAAGATTGTACCTTCGGGTATGAGCACGGTGCAGTAGACCGTCAGAGCAGGTCGTTTGTGAAAGAGGAATTGCCATCGGTCACGGCCAGGAGGTTGTAGCAGAAATGCGAGAGCCTGGAGACCCCGATGGGTTCATCCTTGAAACCCCAGGGCGTAGAGCAATGGGGTGGTCTAGCTGGATGGAGAAGTCCTGCAGGAATGATTCCCCTGTCAAGAAGAGATTCGAGTCGACGAACGTAATCGTCGCTCTCTTCCTCCGTTGAGAAGGTGAGGTAGATTGGTTTTGGAAACAGTGATGTCCGATTAACGACGAACTCCCAGCTTCCACCGCGCTGCCTTTTGGTTGCCATAGCAACTAGCGCACACGCACAACAGTCCGATTACCATGTGGTTTGCCACTTTAACTGGGCGGCACCAGAATACCAAACAGCGTGTTATGGGGAGGGAGGTTTTGCGGGTTTATTCGTAAGCTACTGATTGTGTGGAGGCTGAGGCCGGAATCGAACCGACGTCCACAGCTTTGCAGGCTGCTGCATGACCACTCTGCCACTCAGCCAAACCGTCTGCCGGAACAGACACAAGATCCAGGGAAACATGGAGCGGGAAACGAGACTCGAACTCGCGACCCCAACCTTGGCAAGGTTGTGCTCTACCAACTGAGCTATTCCCGCAGAAGAGGCAGTCATGATGCAGTATCTCCTGTCCTTTGTCAACTGTGTCAGGAGTAAATTGGGACTGTCCAATTTTGCAGCAATGATGGAGCGACGGTTTTTCATAAGCGGCCTTTACGGGCCTAGTGACGCACACCGATCAACGAAATGCCGTGAGAATCCAATGGTTTTAGCCGTGAGGGTCACGATACACGCCAGGGAATGAGGAGATCTTCGAGCAAGAGTTGCTTGTTCGCTTGGGTCGTACTGCGTGCCAAGCGCAATGCTTCGTGTAGATGATCCAGGCGTGCATACAAACGACGAATCCCCAAGTGCTCGGCCATCCTACGCAAGCGTTCTGCCCCTTCAGGATCGGCAGGTACAGGCCCGAACATAAGGGTTATACGAATCATCTCTGCCAAGAGACCCCATTGGAGTGCCAGAATCGATTCTAGTTCTTGCGTCAACCACGCCTGGGCAACCGCGATCGGAGACAAACGTCCCATCACGATGCCTTCCAGTTCGGCAAACACGGTCATGCGAAGTGCTAAAAGACCCGATTGTCCGAGTGCGAGTGCGGCAAGGGGGCCTCCGCCCGCGAGCGATAGCAACGATAGGGCAGTGGCACGATCCGTAATCCCCTGGGTGATCAACCAAGCGCTTGCGGCTTCTGCGGCAATCATCGGAAAAACAACCGTTTGGCAGCGGCTACGAAGGGTGGCGGGAAGGCGTGCGGGATGGGCGGTGGCCAGCATCAACAATACCCCACCGGGTGGGTCTTCCAAAGTCTTCAGGAGACTGTTTGCGGCGTTGGCGTTCATCTGCTCTGCGGAGGTGAGGAGCGCCACTTGAGGCCCACCGCAGTGGGAAGTGAGTTCGAGCCACTTACTGAGAGCGCGGATTTGGTCTATGCGGATGTAGCGACTGCCTTTTGTTTTTTCTTCGCTTTTTTCGGCCTCTGTACTCAGTCCGTCCTCCCCGACAGCTTCGGTGGCATCCTGACTGGCATCCGAACGCACCCACAAAAAATCAGGATGAGAACCCGCTACAAAACGTCGACAAGCGGTGCAGGTACCACAGGCAAGACCCGTGTTTATCGGACGTTCACACAGCAGGCGTTGCGCGAAGCAACGGGCAAGATGCGTCTTTCCGGTGCCGTGCGGCCCCGCGAAGAGCAAAGCATGGGGCAAGCGCCCACTTTGGTGGTAGTCTACCAAGTGTGCCCAGACGGCCCCTTGCCAAGGGAAAAGCGCAGAATCGAACAGGTCTGTCGTCCTATGCCACCATCCCTCGGTACCACAAGGCACCGGTGATGCGGCGTGTTAATTTCCAGAGTACCCAACCAAGCGCGATCGGCAAAAAGAGGATCTCCAAGGCCATGATTGCCGTCATCGTGAAGATGGCATCAAAAAAATGCTCAAAATTGTCTTTGAGCACGGCTGCTGCTGCACGTACCCCGTCTACCTTGTCAGAGGCCGTATCGAACCAACGGGAGAGCAACCACTGATCGCTGTGATCTTTGGCGTTGGTGATGCTTGTGTACATGGCTTTGGTTTGTTCTTGGATGTCATTCAATTCTGACTGTGCGTGGTTGTAATGGGGTGCTAGAAAAGCATCGTAGCACTGGTGTGACGCAATCATTGCCAAGGGCAACCCGAATCGCAAGAGAACGACAAAGGCAAGCGTAGCCTGTAATAAACCACCGAGGTGAAACTGCCAACCGGTTCTGTGGTGTCGCAGCAGGTAGACCAAAAAACCCAACAAGAAACAAAACGGAACGACAATGCTAAAACCCACGCTGCCATCGATGATTAGGATCAGTTGTGTGAGTGTTGCAGCACTTGCGGCGATCAGCAAATAATCCGAGAAATCATCAATGAGGCGATCGAAGGGATCTAAGACCTTGCCAGGCTCAATGGAACCATTGACGAGCGCACCGGCCCCTACCGTGAAGGTCGCCGCCACGGACACAGCACCGTTGATCGATTTGGCGATGACGAAGGCGGCTGCGGTCTGTGCGACCGTTTGCTTGGCGATGGCCTGTGCCTGCTGGTCGAGTGCACCCATGAACTGTCCGCTGGTCATGTAGCCGATCCAGCTCACGAAAAAGAACAGGCTCACCAGGGCACCGATCCGCACAGAGCGCGGCGTGTGATCCAGGAGGATACGCGCAAACGAGCGCACGGGTGGATCGGGTGGTGGGGAGGGTGTCTGTGGTTGCGTTGTGGTCGTTGTCGTCGTTTCTGGGGGTTGTTTTGCGCTCACCGGCAGCTCCGAGTCTTGGCACCTTTTGCAAGGATGCTAGTGTACACGGATTACACGTCTGTGTAGCTAGGGAGGTGTAGAATCCCTGTGGCTGTGGTGGTACGCTGTCGGCGTCTGGTTTCGGCATGGCCCACGAGCTTTATCATCCCTGCCCCCTCCCCAAGACGGGTTCGTAGACGAGTGTGTTCAGAACGCAAAAACTGGGTGTGGTTTCTTGCGATACGACCCCAACTAGGGTGCTAAGCACCAAGACAAAATGCTCATTCTAAACTGAGAAAAACACATGCGCGGAAGCAAACGCACACTTTTCGCTACGGTCTTCTTGCTGATCCTTGGGCTCGGCGCCTGTACCCCGCACCAGCAATATCGGACAAAATTGGATCTTTGCACCATTCAAACGACTTCGCTCACTACCGAATGTGGGTTGCACACTTTGCAGCGATACCAGCATCTCCAACCCAACAGCGCCGATCCGAGTCATGAGGCTGTGCAAGACTACCTGCTCGGTTTTGTCGAATGGGATGATCAGGGAATGCTCTTCGATCGCAAGCAGATGGATGCTGTATTGAACGCTGTTTATGATGAATCTGTGGGTAAAGATCTGTTGATTGTGGTCTTTATGCACGGATGGCAACACAGTGCGGCCCCTGGGGACGATAACATCAATATGTTCCGCTCCTTGTTGGGACAGATCAGCGAATCAGAAAGACAGATCAGCAAGACAACTGAGGAGTCACCACGCCAAGTGGTTGGGGTGTATCTCGGATGGCGTGGGCGATCGGTCACAGTACCTGTCGTGGACAATCTGAGTTTCTGGGAGCGCAGAAACACCGCAGAAAAGGTTGGTACCGTCGGTGTGACTGCGTTTTTAAGCCGACTAGAGCGCATCAAACAGGACAAAGACAGTGCCATGAGAGGGGGGAGTCGCACCCGACTTGCGGTCATTGGAAACGGTTTTGGAGGTACGGCCCTGTATTCTGCCATTGCACAGACCATGGAAAATCGGTTTGTCCAAACGATAGCCCCAGAAGGTGCACAGGGTAACGTGGTGGGTGTTGGGAACCTCGTGGTGCTGATCAATCCCGCACTGGAGGCAATGCGGTTCTCGTCTTTGTTGGAGATGTCTGCTGGGCGCGGTGCCTATTTTGGTTCACAGCTTCCGGTGTTGGCAGTCTTGACCTCAGAGACCGATTACGCAACCAAGCTCTTGTTCCCCCTAGGACACAAGCTCTCGACGTTCTTTGAAACAACGCGAGAGACGAGTCGCTGGAATGCGTCCACCCGAACCAACGAACTGTTGGAAGAAAATGCGCTTGCAGTCACGGCCTTGGGTCATTTCGCCCCCTACCGAACCCACTACCTGTACGCCACAGAAGAGCATCCCAGCAGCGAACGCTTGGATCCCGTGGAAAGCCTGCAAAAAATGTACAGCTCATGGGTCTTGGATTATCCTGGCAGCCAGATTGGTTTGCATGGTTCCATTCTAGAAAGAACGGAACACTCCGCAGGGCGCAATCCCTATTTGGTGGTGCAAGTCAGCAGAGACCTCATCAAAGATCACAGTGATGTGTCTGACGCACGCATGGTCGAATTCGTTCGATCGCTCGTCATGCTATCCTGCCAGACGCCTAAGACAATCGAAAAAGCACGTTCCGAGGCAAGTGTATCCACTCGTTGATGTATTCCACACACACGGTTTTTCTATGACAAAATTTATTTTTGTTACGGGTGGTGTTGTTTCTTCTTTGGGAAAAGGAATTGCCGCCGCTTCACTGGCCGCCGTATTAGAAGCTCGCGGCATTCGAGTGACTTTGATCAAGCTAGATCCCTATATCAATGTCGACCCCGGAACCATGAGTCCCTTCCAGCATGGCGAGGTATTTGTGACCGCCGATGGTGCGGAAACCGATTTGGATCTGGGGCATTATGAGCGGTTCGTGCGCATTACCGTGGGCAGGAAAAACAATTATACCACGGGTCGTATCTACGACCATGTGATTCGCAAGGAGCGTCGCGGTGATTATCTTGGCGCAACTGTCCAGGTGATTCCACACATCACCGATGAAATCAAGCATTGTATTTGTGAGGGTGCAGGCAATGCCGAAGTAGCTCTGGTAGAGATTGGTGGTACAGTAGGTGATATTGAGTCGTTGCCTTTTCTAGAAGCCATTCGTCAAATGGGCATAGAACGGGGACACCAGAATGTCCTTTATATTCACCTTACCTTGGTTCCTTATATTCCATCGGCGGGCGAGATCAAAACCAAGCCTACCCAACATTCGGTCAAGGAATTGCGATCGATTGGCATTCAGCCAGACATCCTGATGTGCCGCGCCGATCGTCCCTTGCCCGATTCAGAACGGCGCAAGATAGCCCTGTTCACGAATGTGGAAGAACGTGCGGTGATCTCCGCAATGGATGTGGATACCATTTATCGATTGCCACTGCTCTACCATTCGCAAGGACTGGACGACATCGTGGTGGAGAAATTGTGCCTCAAGGTACCCGTTGCCGATCTGAGGGAATGGGAACAGGTGATCTATGGTTTGTCTCACCCCACGGCCGAAGTGGTCATTGCCATGGTAGGTAAATATGTCCACTTGGCCGAGTCTTACAAATCCCTGTCGGAATCGCTGATCCACGCAGGCATTCATACGCGTACCAAAGTGAGCATCGCCTACATCGATTCGGAGGAGATTCAGCGCGTAGGCACCCATCTCCTGGATGGGATGGACGCCATTCTCGTGCCAGGCGGGTTTGGAGAACGCGGTATCGATGGAAAAATGATGGCAGTACGATTTGCACGAGAAAACAGAGTCCCGTACCTCGGCATTTGTTTGGGGATGCAACTGGCCGTCATTGAGTTTGCTCGTCACAAGGCCCATTGGGTTGACGCGCACAGTACCGAATTCAACAGCCGAACTCCCTACCCTGTCATTGCGATGATCTCCGAATGGACGACCCAAGAGGGTACCGTTGAGCGACGGACAGCCGAGGATGGTCTTGGGGGTACCATGCGCCTTGGTGCACAACCGTGCCAAGTGGTGGCAGATTCTCATATTCGCACCGTGTATGGCAAGGACGTGGTTGTGGAACGGCATCGTCATCGGTATGAATTGAATAACGGTTATTCAGAAGCACTACAGGAGTTGGGTCTGCGTATCACTGGGCGCTCTATGGATGGAAAATTGGCTGAGGTGATTGAACTGCCTCTTGAGCAGCATCCTTGGTTTGTGGCCTGTCAGTTCCATCCTGAGTTTACCTCAACGCCACGAGATGGCCATCCGCTCTTTACGGGATATATGAAGGCAGCTCGCGCAGCCAAAGAACGAAAACTAGGTACCATGGTTGGAACGCCAGCCAATGAAGATGCAATGTTTTGACTTTGCACTAAGAAAAGAAAAAAGGCTGGGTTTGACTTGTTTTTAGATCAACCTCGAAACCCCCTGACTTCAGTCATGGGGTGGTTTGGTATTTGTGCTTAGATCAAGATTCAAGATTCAAGATTCAAGATCCAACCACCCTGTCTCCCCCAGCTCCTTCCTCTGGGGGAAAGGGGTTTATCAAAGGCTACATACGAAATCTTATGAAACTGTGCGGTTTTGACGTTGGCATTGACCATCCGTTTTTTCTGATTGCGGGGCCGTGCGTAATCGAATCGGAGTCGATGACACTCCACATTGCGCACGAACTCAAGGCGATCACGGCACGTTTGGGCATTCCGTTCATCTACAAAGCCTCTTTCGACAAAGCAAATCGCACCTCAGGCCACAGTTTTCGAGGGCCTGGGATAGAGCAAGGATTGGCGATTCTGCGTCGGGTGCGCCAAGAAGTCGGGGTGCCGATCCTCACCGATGTCCACGAAGATACGCCGCTCGATCAGGTCTCAGAGGTCGTGGACATACTGCAGACACCGGCATTTTTGTGTCGTCAGACGAATTTTCTCCAGCGTGTGGCCAAAACTGGCAAACCGATTCACCTCAAAAAAGGCCAGTTTCTGGCACCGTGGGATATGGTGCACGTCGTAGAAAAAGTACGACAGACCGGCAACCATGCCATTCTTGTGTGCGAGCGTGGCGTTTCTTTCGGCTACAACCAACTGGTTTCGGATCCGCGTGCCTTGTTTGCCATGCGTGCCACAGGGTGTCCGGTGGTGTTCGATGCCACGCATTCGGTACAGCTCCCTGGGGGGCAGGGTGGATCCTCCGGTGGACAACGGGAATACGTGCCCGTGCTCGCCCGATCCGCACTGGCTGCAGGGGTTGCCGGGTTGTTTATGGAGACACACCCCAATCCCGATCAGGCCCTCTCGGATGGCCCGAACAGTTGGCCGCTCGCGCAGTTAGAACCTTTGCTCGCCACACTCAAGGCCATTGATGCAACCGTGAAAGCCAGCGGATGGATTGAAACTACCTTATTTGATATTGATTAGGATCTCATTGGGCGAGGATGGCACGTAGGGCGCTCCTTGGAGTAGAATGGCTGCGTAGCACTGATTCCGTTTCGGTGGAGGCCCTGTGGGTTTGCGTGTGCTGCTGGTAGACGATGAGGCGCTTGTGGCCGAAGGGGTACGTGCCTACCTGGAAGATGAGGGGATGGAGGTAAAAATCACGGCCTCCGCCGAGGCAGCCCTGGAGTTGATGCTGCGAGGATCCCGTTTCCATGTGTGCATCATGGATATGCGTCTCACGGGCATGGATGGCAATGCTGCCGTTCGTGCGCTGTCCCAACGGGACACGAAACTGCGTTTTTTGATCCACACCGGTTCTGCGGGGTACGTCATCCCTGATGATTTACGCGCCCTTGGGATCGCGAACACGGATTTGTTTTTCAAACCCCAAAATGACATGGGTTTGCTGACGGGTGCTGTGCGCCGGGTTGCTGAGTCGCTCGAACGGGCCCTTTCGTCCACCGTTAAAAGCTTATGAGCACTGACAGAGACGCTGGTGAGCATCGAGACACATCGTTCCGGCTATGTTCTGCGCACCCTATCGACAGTGATGTGTGGGTTTCCAAGCCCCCCAAAAGGGATCGAAGCGCACGCATCCTGACCATTGAGGATGAGCCAGCGGTACGAAGCGGGATCGTTGCCTACCTAGAAGACAGCGGTTATGAGATGCTTCAGGCCAGTGATGGTTTGTCGGGCATTGCGTTGTTCCGCAGCGAGCATCCTGATGCTGTGTTGTGTGATCTGCGCTTGCCGGGTGCCGATGGCTTAGAAGTCCTTTCGATCATTACCAAAGAATCTCCAGAAACCCCTGTCATTATTGTCTCAGGCGCAAACCTTGTCGGTGACGCTATCCAAGCACTCAAGCGGGGTGCATGGGACTATGTGACCAAGCCGATTATAGAAATGGGCATTCTGGACAGTACCCTTTGTCGGGTATTGGAACGTGCCGAATTGATGGAGCAAAATCGTTATTATCGAGAACACTTAGAAACCCTCAACCGCGATTTACGCCGTGCAGTCGAGCAACTCCAAGAGGATGAAAAGGCAGGGCGTCACCTCCAAGGCCAGTTGATGCCTCCCCCAAGGCGCCAGTGGGGTGAGTACGTATTCCGTTCTAGGCTGTATCCGTCGACCTTTCTTTCTGGCGATTTTGTTGATTATTTTTATATTGATGAACGTCATTTGGGTTTTTATATGGCCGATGTCTCAGGACACGGTGCGGCGTCTGCGTTCATTACCGTGATGCTCACCACCCTCATTGGCCAGTATCGTCACTCTAGCCACGAAGAAGCCGATCCTACGATACTGCATCCCGATCGTACTTTGGCGCGTCTCAATCGTGATTTGTGCCGTCAACGCCTTGACAAATACTTGACCATTTTTTACGGTGTCATCGATCAACAAAACCACAGCCTCGTTTGTAGCAACGGTGGTCAGTACCCGTATCCTATTATATGCAACCAAACAGAGGTTCGTTCTCTTGCATACCCGAACCGCCCCGTAGGACTGTTTGAGGATGCTGAGTTTCCGCGTCACGAACTGGAGCTGCCGAGCGAGTTTAGGCTCTGGTTGTTCTCCGATGGTCTGCTGGAAATCATGCCAGAGCGAACTCTCAAGGAAAAATACGCCACTTTGCAGGCCTTAGTAGCTGATCCTAGGATGGACATTGACACCCTGGCAGCACACATGCGATTGCCGAGTACCTCGCCGCCACCTGACGACATTACCTTCTTTCAGGTACAGAGAACCCAATGATAAATCAGGGATCCATTCTGCACGCCGAGCATAACGGTACACACTGCCTACGCTTAGTGGGTTCGATACGGTATTCGTTGGCACCCTCTCTTGACCGTTTTCTCCAGCGGCTTTTCGCTGACTCTACCCCCCGTGCGTTCTTGGTGGATCTTTCACAAACTGAAATGATTGACAGCACCACGCTCGGTCTATTAGTCAAAATTGCACGGTTGATGTCGGTACATCATGCCTCCGAGGTGGTTTTGTTTTCACCCCGTGAGGATATCACAGAAATATTGATCAGTATGGGGTTTGGGAACTTTTTTCAATTAGTCACGACCGATTTCCCAGTAACGCTTGAACAGTCAAGCGGTGAACCCATTCCTGAGTCAGAAACCGATCAGTCCCGCATGACCAAGATTATTCTAGAAGCACATCGTGCTTTGCTGGAAATGGATAGGCGCAATGAAGCGACCTTCAGAGATGTGGTTCGTTCTTTGGAGAAAGAGGGGTAAAGTATTTTATGCCGCACAACATATAGGAGATGGCCCATTGAACAATAACCAGACAACGCAACTAAAAAGCCGTAGTGCCGCATTGTCGGTTTTGTCTAATACACTCCTGACGTTTTTCAAATTGATCGTGGGTATCACGACCAATTCTGTTTCCATCCTTTCGGAAGCGATTCACTCTAGCGTTGATTTGTTAGCCTCGATCATTGCATGGGTAGCCGTGCGTGCCAGTGGCAAAGCAGCCGATCAACGACACCCCTTTGGACATGGTAAGTTTGAAAATCTATCCGGTACTGTCGAAGCATTGCTTATTTTTCTTGCTGCTGGTTGGATCCTCTACGAATCTATCCACAAGCTGATCAGACCAGAGCCAGTAGAGGGTTTTGGGTGGGGCGTTGGGGTTATGTTCCTCTCTGCTATAGTGAATTGGTGGATTTCGTCTCGCCTAATGGCCATTGGTAAGCAGACGGATTCTGTGGCACTCCAAGCAGACGCTTGGCATTTGCGTACCGACGTTTACACGTCGGTAGGTGTCATGCTGGGTCTGGCAATCATGTGGGTAGGACAGCGCGTAAGACCAGACATCGATCTACACTGGGTCGACCCTGTGGCGGCTATTCTGGTCGCGACGATGATTTTGCAGGCTGCATGGGAATTGCTGATGCAAGCGGGCCAGGATCTGGTGGACGTAGCACTGCCCGACCACGAAGTGGCATGGCTTGGAGAATATTTTGCCAATTTCACGCCGACGGTACGTGGTTTTCATCGTTTGCTGACACGCAAAGCAGGTGCTTCACGTTTTATCGAGGCGCACGTGGTCGTGGATGCAGAGATGAGCGTACTAGAATCCCATAAGATTACAGATCGTA
The DNA here is from genome assembly GCA_903824965.1 of uncultured Thiotrichales bacterium. Taxonomy (GTDB): domain Bacteria; phylum Pseudomonadota; class Gammaproteobacteria; order CAIRSR01; family CAIRSR01; genus CAIRSR01. The sequence continues at coordinate 34,269 of CAIJYR010000046.1, read as the reverse complement.
TTTCCGACGGTATTCGTGCTCGTTTCCCTGACACGCACGTTACTATCCACATTGAGCCATGCACCGTTGCCACTGCTAAGAATACGTGTCAGGCACATTGTTTGGCTGGCTGTCTAAACCACCCCATGGCTGAAGCAGGGGGGTTTCAAGGATGAACCCATCGGGGTCTCCAGGCTCTCGCATTTCTGCTACAACATCCTGGCCGTGACCGATGGCAACTCCTCTTTCACAAACGACCTGCTTTGAGACCATTCCGGCAACTCTTTAGAAGGCAGTTGCATAGTATCCGATTTGTTGACGTTTGTTTCCTACCTCTAACAGAGACGGATGGGATGGTTTAGGTACCGTAGCTGTGCTCTGGCCCGGGGAACGCCCCGCGTTTTACATCACGGACAAAAGCCGCAATTGCATCATGTAGGCTGGTGTTGCCCTGCATGAAATCGTGCGCAAAGCGTGGACGCTTCCCCAGCACGATACCCAACACATCATACAATACAAGCACTTGACCATCGCAATGCACGCCCGCACCAATGCCGATGACAGGAATGGACAACGCCTCCGTGATCCGCTTCGCAAGCGTGACAGGAACGCACTCCAACACCAGCAATTCCGCGCCTGCGTTCTGCAATGCCTCTGCTTCGTCCAGGATGGCAGTAGCGCGATCGGGTTCGGTGCCCTGAACACGATAGCCCCCCAAGGTGTGTACCGACTGAGGCAGTAGCCCAAGGTGTCCACACACCGGAATCCCCCACTGCACCAAGCGGTGCACCGTCTCCAACACGGAGGCACTGCATCCCTCCAGTTTGACCATTTTGGCACCTGCTGCCATCAGTCGCCCCGCATTGTCCAGTGCACGTTCAGGGGTGGCGTAACTCAGGAAAGGCAAGTCCGCAACCAGCAGGGATCGAGTGATGCCACGGGCAACACAGGTGGTGTGATAAACCATTGCATCCATGCTGACTGACAAGGTGCTTGCTTGGCCCTGCACGACCATGCCGAGAGAATCACCGACCAGGAGCACCTCGACACCCGCCCCTTCGAGCAGTACGGCAAAGCTCGCATCGTATGCCGTCAAGCAGGCAATTTTTTCGCCCGCGTTTTTCATGTGGCGCAAGGCCATGGCCGTCACGGTTTTCATTGTTTTCTTTTCTAAGATCTTGTGATGGTACGTATTTTCGCGGATTCGCGTAGCATAACAAGAAGCATACGGGTGCGCTCATCTGCATCGAGGGCGTGCGGCACGTTTGCTGGCATGAGCGTTGCCGTACCGGACATCGCTTGTACTGTCTTTCCGCCGATGGTGAGCGTCATCGCACCTTCCAGGATGAAAACAAGCGCATCAAAAGGTGCCGTGTGCTCAGAAAGCGACTCTCCCTTTTCAAAAGAGAAAAGCGTCACCGTACCGCCTTCTGCTTTGGCAAGGACTCGACTCGCAATCCCATGCGCAGCGAAAGCAAGGAGGTCTTGGAACGCATGGGCCTCAGCAGGGGGAAGCGTGGTATTCGTGGACATTTAGATACCTTTCCGTACGGTCGTTAGGGTGTTTCTGCGATAACGACGATCAAGAGCAGCCAACAGGCCACCCAAAGCCATCGCCAAGGTTCCGAGCCAAATCCAGCCGACAAAGGGCTTCACGTACAGACGCATACTCCACGCATCCCCCCCTCCTACCGATTCGCCCAAGGCCACATATAGATGTCGCAGAACACCGTAGTCAATGGCAACCTCGGTCATGGGCATGGTTTGGACACGGTAGGTGCGTTTTTCGGGGTAGAGGCTCCAGACCTTGCCGTGCCCTTTGTCGTCCTCCTTGTGCACCGTGATTGTCCCTCTTTGGGCAGTGTAGTTGGGGCCGTCTATCGGTGCGATACCCTCAAAACGAAAAGTATAGTCCGCGAGGGTAATCGATTGTCCTGGGGAAAGCACTGCATCGCGCTCCTCACTGTAGCCACCGGAGAGCGATACGCCGAGGATAAAAAGGCCCACCCCGCAATGGGCGACTCCCATGCCCCACAGGCCCATAGGCACTGAACGCAATCCCTCTACGGTGTCCCAGCGGCCCACCGTTCGTACCCGCACCTCCAGGGCTTCCAGGGTGGCAGCCATCACCCACAGCGCAAGCCACACACCCACGGTGGCCATCGGATTCCACGAACCCAACAAGAGGGTTGCACTCGCTGCGACAAAAACAGAGACGATGCCCACCCAACGCAATCGCATGACCAATTCGGACAACGTATTTCGACGCCAGCGAGCCAAAGGCCCAACCCCCATCAAAAAAACCAACGGGATCATCAAGGGGACAAAGACCGACGAAAAATAAGGGGAGCCTACTGAGATTTTACCGAGATGCATCGCATCAAGCACCAACGGGTATAACGTCCCTAAGAGAATGGTGGCTGTGGCGGCAACCAAGAGCGCATTGTTGGTGAGCAACATCACTTCCCGTGATAGCAAGGAAAAGCCCGATTTTGAGGGCCGTACCATCGTAGGCGAACGAATCGCGTACAACAACAGGGAACTGCCCACCACCGTGGCAAGAAAGATCAGGATAAACACCCCGCGCCGAGGATCAGAGGCAAAGGCATGTACAGAGGTCAGCACCCCCGATCGCACCAGAAAGGTTCCAAGCAAACTCAACGAAAAAGCAAGAATGGCCAGCAACACCGTCCAGGCACGAAACTCACCCCGCTTTTCGGTCACGGCCAGGGAATGAAGGAGCGCAGTCCCGACCAGCCAAGGCATCAACGAGGCATTTTCTACCGGATCCCAAAACCACCACCCCCCCCAACCCAACTCATAGTAGGCCCAAAACGATCCGAGGGTGATGCCAAGGGTCAGGCACACCCAAGCTGCCAATGCCCACGGACGTGACCAACGTGCCCATGCCGCATCCAATCGTCCCCCCAACAAGGCGGCAATCGCAAAGGCAAAGACCACCGCGAAACCGACATACCCCAGATACAACAAAGGTGGATGCAGAATCAAACCAGGATCTTGGAGCAGTGGGTTGAGGTCACTGCCTTCAAAACCAGGGGACGGGTCAACGCGCCCGAAGGGGTTGGAGGTAAAAAGCAGGAACACCAAAAAACCGGCACTCACAAGACCCATCACGCCCAACACGCGTGCAGATAAGGCGATCGGCAGATTGCCTGACACACTGACGGCCAACATCCAACCACCCAAGAGAAACGCCCACAACAACAAAGAACCCTCATGTCCCCCCCAGACCGCCGAGAGACGGTAATACACTGGAAGTGCCACATTAGAGTTTCGTGCGACGTAGTCAACGGTAAAATCGTTTTGCACGAAAGACCATGCAAGACTGATCAGGGCAATCGACAAAAAAGCGAATTGACCGCGTGCAGCGGTGTGGGACAGCATCATCCACGCCTGGTTGCCACGATGAGCACCCACCAGCGGAAAGGTTCCCTGCACAAGCGCCAAGCACAGGGAAAGAATCAGTGCGTACGTACCCAGTTCTGGAATCATAGGCTGTCGGGGTTATTGCTAAAAGCTACGGGGAAAGACATCAAGGTAGCCAGGATGTGGGGTATCTAGGCCAGTGCTCATCCAACAACCGTGTGCATGTGTTCGCATGTCTCTAACAAAAAAGTGATTGCGTGGTCTACGTCATGCGCATTGATAGGCCAGCGTTCGTCCATATATCCTGCTCTAATATCCGCCTCATGTGCTATTTGATTACGCCTCTTTACGATTTGCTTTAGATGTGCTTCTATCTCTTCCTTAGGCTTTCTGAATAGTGCACTCACTTCATGCCAAAGTTTGACTGTTGAGAACAAGCGAATGGCCTCGGCAATTTTTTCAGGGTCTTGGAAGGATTTATAACTATGTTGTTCTCGAATCTCAGACACAAACCAACTACTATCGTTACTAGTATATCCGTTAAGCATAGAGGAAACCGAAACTTTGAACTTCTGGAAGCCAGGCGTAGGCGGACGTTGACCCTCAAATACTTCCACCATGCCAAGCAGTGTGATTTCATGGATATAATAGTCCAGTGCGCTTACCCCAAGGACGATCTGGTCTCTCAGTAGATCGGAAGTATCCACCGCTTTGGTTGTCCAAGACGAAAGCGCATTGTGCAAACCACTCAGATTTCGCACTCTGAGGATACTGGATCGCAGTGCATCAATGGCATTTTGCATTGTCAATGATCCGAATAATCGTATCGGCAGCATCTGAGAACAGTTCTCTGAATTTTTGCATAGATGTTCGTGTATGCTCTAATACAACGCCCGTTTGATCCAGTTGCGCGTCGGTGAGCGAAAATATCGGTGACTGGTGTTCCTGCGACTTAGCAATCAAACCGTTGAAGTTCGACATTTGCAGCAGAGGTTTGGCAGTGGGAGCACCAGCACGCATGTACAAATCTGCTGATAGAAGCATGTCACATTGACTTAGCGCAGGAAGTAGTTTTCTATTGACACCATCCTCAATTCTATTTATCCATTTCTGAAACGCTGCCGCTGGTCTTCCGTCTCTCGGTCGGTATTTCTGCATAACGATTCCCAAGAATTTGGTTGAGATTTTTGGGAATGGATACGCCGCTTTCTGAAGTGCAGAAATACCAGCAGCCTTCTTAGACTAAGCATTCCACCTTGGAAGAATGGACGCAAGCGAATCCACTGACATAACCGAAAAGTAGTCTGGTGCCATGGGAACCAGAAAAAAATCGCTTGTCGTCAAGAGATTCTGATTGATCGGGCCAAGGCTTGGACTCATATCGACAATGATATAATCGATGTTATATTTTTTTGCGGTTAACTGGAATAGATAATGTAACGCACCAGGAAGGTTTTGTAGTGTCATCAACGATCCGGAAAGCTCCTGCGCAATACCCAACGTTACTTCGTACTCTGCCAATCCAATATGCCCAGGAATAAGAAACATGTTCGACCGTCCATTAATTTCCTCACACTGAACTGCTTCTATTGGTACTGGACGTGATTCAAAGGCTGGGGATAAAGCATCGCGAATGTTGCGGATACCGTCAGATTCATAAATGCCCTTAAAGTCATCGATACCCGTAAATCCAAACACCATTCCGGTGAGATTGCACTGTGGGTCACAATCCGCAAGCAACACCCTCTTTCCTTTCTCTGCGAGCATCCACCCAAGGTTGAAGGCAGTGGTCGTCTTGCTCACACCACCCTTGTGATTAAATAGGCAAATCTGAATGGCCATAAGCTCTCATTCCTTATGATGGGTACAGCGACGTAAATTCACGAAACGAAAGAGTTACGAAAGGGGAAAAGCACGGGACGAACGAAGATCGACCGCAAGAAAATCTCGTTGACCCCACAGCCCGAAGGAAAATACATGCGACCCGCATTTTCTGCGCTGTGTACCGACTTGTCAACGGTTCGGGCACGGTACCGCACCCTCAGGACGGGAGGGCGGTGGACAAGTTGTCCAGCAATGTTGGACGTCGGTATGTCGCCGCAGGCGTAGGGCGATGGAGCGGAATACCTCCGTTAGTGGGTCTCTTCTAGGGGGTCTTGGCCCGCGACAGGTACGAAGGCTGGCTCTCCGGAAGAGATCACAAAGTGGAAAGCAAAAAGGTGAAATTGGACAAAATCGTTATTCTTGAGCAGGACTTCGTCATAGATTCGTTGGCGATTGACATAGGTACCGTTCACACTTTTTGCATCCTGGATCCAAAAAGAGGAATCACGGAACTCGATCACCGCATGACGACGACTCACGGTTGGATCATTGATATACAGATAATGGGCTACAGGCTTGCCTTCTACGTGACGACCGATGGCGGTACGGGTGTGGGTCAGCGTAAATTCTCCGACGCCATCCTCTCCACGCATATCGATTAATTTGGCCGTGATGCCCGCAGGCAGCCGTTCCGAAAAGGTTTGGTGTCCGCTGTTTTCCTTTGCCTTTTCATCCGTTACAGGAATGGATTCAGAATAGGTTTCCTCGTCAATGCGTGGTGGATTTTTCCTTTCTGCCTTCGCATCTAGATACATCTGAATGGTTTTATGTAAGACCGCTTCTCTTTCCTTTGGATGCAGCATGACCGATTTGTTGATGGGCGGATTCACAGAAGCGGATCCCATCGAGAAGGATAGTAGATGTGTCTTCTCGAAGAGTATTGCAAAATATTCTTGTACATTGTGTCTGACCCTTGCAAGCAGCGATCGTACAGTCTTTTGCCATTTCTTGCGCGTGTCCCACACAAGGGTGGCTGCTACCAGGAGAACAAAGATCCACACAGCCAGATGGTTTTCTGCTGGTTCGTCGAGGCCATTTTCATACGCTCCCTCTGTTTGTCCTTCAGCGGTTTTTGGAGACACAGGGGGTGTGACAACCACAGGATGTACTGCTTGCACCTCAGTGGCGTTGTGTGGTGGTACAGGGGGTGTGACAACCACAGGATGTACTGCTTGCACCTCAGGGGCGTTGTGTGGTGGTATCGAGGATATGACACTTACCGAGGCAGGGGCTACGGTATCGGTATGCGTAGCTTGCGTGCCCATGCTCGGTGCCACAGGCAACCTTGGAGTCTCTTGGGCCGCAACAACCGAGATAGGGGCGATGGACACCAACGCTGTGTCCGTGGGAGCTACTGTAGGCTCGGGATCGTTTGCAGCGGGAACCGCATGTTGCACCACAGGCAGTTTCGCCGATGCTTCTAATCTTGCACTGGGTTCCGATACCGGCGTAGAGGACGGTGTATTAACGGACACAGGCGTATTGGCCGCAACCACACTTGCGGCGGCGATCGCACGGACGGTGGCAATGGGTACCAACGGAGGGGCAATCAACGCTTGTATCCCATGAAATGCAGTTTCTATCTCATCGGGATTCAGCACACGGAAGTAATCCCCGTGTGTATGCCAAGCCAACGATTGGAGGAGTTGGTAATCGGCCTCCTCCGTGAAAGCAATGCCAAAGATGCGTATTGTATCTTCCTCACAGGCGGTAGCCAACTCACGGATGAGCCAGTGCATCTTTTGCTGGTCAACGTTAATATTGCCTGTGTCCATATAACCATCGGTGAATAATAAAATACTCTTTTGAGCGCGTGGTCTGCTATTGTGTTGCAGTAAATAGGTTGCCCGCTCAACGGCACTTGCAATATCGGTATGTGGCCCACGGTAGTTGATCCGCCGTAAGGCTTGTTGTACTTCCGTATGAGCCCCCCCCAGCGTGATGAACGGCAAAAGGGAAACGACATTCCCATCAAAAGAGAGAATGGATACGTGGGTATTGGGATCCAGTTGATCCGTGAAGGACAGCACTGCTTGGCGGAGCAGGAAACTCGGATCATGGTGTCTCATACTGCCGGAATTGTCGAGCAGAATGACGATATCCGAGTCGGTTGCCAAAGCCGTTGGCAGCCATAAGAGCAACACCAAGAAGGCGACAAGGAAGCGAACAGGCGCATGGTTTGGCATACGGGAACCTCATCAAAACGGCAATCCAGAACAATACAGGATCAATGTAATTGTTTTGGCGTCCCACCCCAAGAAACCAGGGAGGGATCTAATAAGGTAGGACTGATCTTGTGATCCCTACCGTGCATCCCTCCGATCGGAGCACGATCAAGATGCACAATGAACAAGCAAAATCAAGACCACCCTGCCTGACCTTGTCCCTTCCTTGCCCTTTCCCCACGCGCTGAGGGACTACCGTATCGGCTCTAGAGTCGTATAGGATCTTCCTGAAGAAACGCCTGAAGAAACCCAAAAGCATGGCATTCTGTATGGTATCAGAAGATCCCTGCCCCAATACACCTAACAGCACGTTCTCGGAGACTCGGATGCATTCAGTGGCTGTGATTGATTATGGTATGGGCAATCTGCGTTCCGTCTCGAAGGCTCTCGAACAGGTCGCACCCGAAGCGATGGTGCTCGTCACCAGCGACCCAGATCGTATTCTGGAGGCGGATCGCGTGGTTTTTCCTGGGGTTGGTGCCATCCGAGATTGTCTGCATGAACTACAGTCGCGCAAACTGACCGAAGCGATTCGTCGCTGCGCCTCCGATCGTCCGTTTCTGGGCATTTGCCTGGGGATGCAGGCTTTGTTCGATGTCAGCGAAGAAAACAACGGTACCCCCGCACTGGGGGTGATCCCAGGGCGGGTCGGACGCTTCGCCCCAGACCCCGCACGAAAGATCCCCCACATGGGCTGGAACCAGGTACAACCCACAAAACCACACCCCTTGTGGCATGGGATTCCTGCAGACAGCCGATTCTATTTCGTCCACAGTTACTACGCTATCCCTGCCGATACAGCCCTGGTTGCGGCCACTACCACCTATGGTCTACCATTCGCATGTGCAGTTGGACAGGCTAACCTCTTTGCCGTTCAGTTCCATCCAGAAAAAAGCCAGCGAGCAGGGCTGACACTGTTGGCCCATTTTATGACCTGGAACGGTGCGCAATAACTTTTTGGAGACGTGTTGATGCTGCTGATTCCTGCCATTGATCTCAAAAATGGCCAGTGTGTACGATTGCGTCAGGGACGTATGGAGGACAATACCGTGTTCTCCAACGATCCACAGGCCGTCGCTCAACGTTGGATCGAAGCGGGGGCGAGGCTGCTGCATCTTGTTGATCTGGATGGCGCTTTTGCAGGGCGACCGATCAACGCCACCGTGATTGCAGACATTGTGCGAGCATACCCTCAGCATCCGGTTCAGGTCGGCGGCGGGATTCGTGACGCGGATACTGTTGCCCGTTATCTGGATATGGGTGTGCGCTATGTCATCCTCGGTACTAAGGCGGTACGCGATCCCGCGTTCGTGGAGGCATCCTGTAAGCGATTTCCAGGGCAGATTTTGGTGGGTTTGGACGCACGGGGCGGCCAGGTGGCCATTGAGGGCTGGGCGGAACTCTCCCAACACACGCCCATCGACATGGCACGCACCTTTGAGCAAGCAGGTGTCGCAGGCATTGTGTACACGGACATCGGACGCGACGGAATGATGACGGGCGTCAATGTCGATTCTACCGTGGCCTTGGCGCGGGCTGTGGCCATTCCGATCATTGCCTCAGGGGGGATTACCAACATCGCGGATATTCGTGCGCTGTGTGCCGTGGCCCACGAAGGCATCGTGGCTGCCATCACCGGACGCGCCATCTACGAGGGTACCCTGGATTTTGCGGCAGGTCAGCAACTCGCGGACGAAATGACGAGAGGTGTTCCATGACCACGATTGCCTTTGATACGCTGGCGTATGTGAAAACCCTGCGCGAAGCAGGTTTCACAGAACCACAGGCCGAAGCCCAAGCCAGTGCACTGGCCACCGTGCTGAGGTCTGGCACGGGAGAACTCGCCACCAAGCAGGACATTCGAGAACTGGCCCTAGCAACGAGGAACGATCTGGATAGAGTAGAGGCAAAACTCAACTTGATGGAAGAACGCACCGAAGGGCGCTTCAGGCTGTTACAGCGGATGCTCGGCTTCAACCTGGTCGTTACCCTTGCTGTCCTCTGGATGCTCATCTAAGGGTGCGCACTGACTGCCACTTATCTGGAAACATGACCCACAACACCGACCCCCCTGACCAACCGCCCACACGCAGCGGCCCCGATCCTGAACGAGTGCATGGTTTTCTGGAGTATTGTCGTTATGAACGCCGTGTTTCTGCCCACACTGTCGCGGCCTATGCGCACGATCTCAAAACGTTCTTGGATTTTTGTCGCACCCAAAAAATCACCGCATGGGACACAGTAGACCCCAAGCAAGTTCGGTTCTATGCAGCGTATCGTCACCGGAATGGCATGGATGGACGAAGCATTCAGCGCGAACTGTGCGCTCTACGAGCCTTGTATCGCTGGTTGTTGCGGGAAGGGGTGGCCCATACAAATCCTGCGCTCGGTGTCGCAGCCCCCAAGACAGGGCGTCGTCTGCCCAAGGTCATGGACGTTGACGAAACGGCACGGCTCCTGAATTTCCCAGGGGGCAACGCCAAAACCTTGTGCGATCTGGCCATGATGGAGTTGTTTTATTCCTCAGGGCTGCGTTTGGCCGAACTCGTAGGGCTTGATCTGCCGGATGTGCATCTTGTCGAGGGAACCGTGCGGGTCACGGGTAAAAGATCCAAACAACGGATTGTGCCCGTGGGCAACACTGCGAGGGAGGTACTGTTGGCGTGGTTGGCGGTACGGGCCACCCTCGCCACCCCTAACGAACAGGCGCTCTTCGTAAACCAGTTCGGGCGGCGCGTCAACCCTCGCACGGTACAGCGCCGCCTAAGAACAGCATCACAAGCGCAGGGGGTGACCCCCCTCCATCCTCACTTGCTCCGTCATGCCTGTGCGAGTCACTTGTTGGAATCGAGTGGCGACCTGCGTGCTGTGCAAGAATTGCTGGGCCACACAGACATTGCAAGCACCCAGATTTATACACACTTAAATTTTCAGCATTTGGCCACTGTCTACGACAAGGCACACCCACGCGCACACCGCGACCCCCGCGACAAAAATACGCCACCCGACTAATCGCTTCGTCCATGCTCTGCCAGGGCCGAGGACACCTCGGCATGGTGGGTCAGAAAGGGCATGTGGCCTGCCCCTGAGAGACACTGTATCCGCCAGTCGGGTCGCAGTCGTGACCAGTGCTTGGAGACCTCAATGGGAACCAGGGTATCCCGTTCCCCAAGCAATACCAAGGTCGGACAGACGATCGCCGAAAGACGCGAACGAAGATCGGTGTTTTGCAAGATCACCAAACCATTGGCCAATGCACCGGGATCCGGGGCTGGATGGAACATCGTTGCCCGTACACGGAGAGCGCGTGATTGAATCGCCAAGAAACGCGAGAGAGTCGCACGCCAATTCGTCGTCAGACCATGCCCAAACTGCGCAAGCAGTGCCGGATCCATGGCGGCTGGCCAGTCCGGGCCACGCACAAAGCGCGGTGTCGTTGCTACCAAGACGAGCGCCCGAAGGTTTGTGGGATTCATCGCCGCAGCAGCCTGTGCGACCATCCCCCCCAGAGACCAGCCCACCCACACAGCCCGCGAGGGCACAGCTTCTTGCACGGCTTCGGCGAGCGCGTCGATGTCCATGGGTGTATTCGCGGGTGGGCTGTGGCCGTGGCCAGGAAGATCCACCTGATGGACGCGTCGTCCCTGCGCTACCAGCGTCTCGGCCACCTCATTCCAGACTGCACCGTGAAAACCCCATCCATGCAGCAATACGATGTCGTCGGTGCCAGTGCCAGAAGTGCGGATAAATAATGCCATGTTGGTTCTCTTGTGGTGATCTCTTGTGGTGATCTCTTGTGGTGATCGGGAGGATCGGTTTATTCTGGGTCAAGCATAGACTGCCCCTTGAAATCTCTGCCTACTGGCCTCAATCTTACATAATCTGTCCAAAACCGTTGAACCCCCTCTGCTGGTAGGAAGGGGGTCGTGGTTGTTTGGGGATTTCGAGCACCCACACAGAATCTGAACGTACGGGAGACTTTTTACCATGCCCACCTATGAGTATGCATGCAACGTTTGCGGCCACCGCACCGAGATCACACAAAAGATCGCAGATGCCCCCCTCACCGACTGCCCTGCGTGCCACCAGTCTGCACTCAGGCGACTGATTTCGGCAAGCGGCATTGTCTTCAAAGGATCAGGCTGGAGCCGACCGACCGGAAAGGAGAATGCACGTCAAAAAGACGAGAGCCCACCCCCAGCGTGCGGTGGCGGGTGTTCTTCCTGCGTGTTAGATTAACGAATCTCCAGCCACAGTCGCCGATCTCTCTCCATGCCCACCCTCGCAACACAACCTATCGCTTCCGTACGTGTCCTGACGGAAGCCCTTCCCTACATCCAACGTTTCCACGGCAAGACCTTGGTCGTCAAATATGGTGGCAACGCCATGGTGGACAACGAGCTCAAGGAATGTTTCGCCCGCGACGTGACGTTGATGAAATTGGTTGGGATCAATCCGGTGGTGGTGCATGGAGGGGGGCCACAGATCGGTACACAGCTCGCGAAGATCGGCAAGAAAAGCGAATTCGTCGAGGGTATGCGCGTCACCGACGCAGAGACCATGGACGTTGTGGAAATGGTCTTGGGCGGTCTCGTCAACAAGGAGATCGTGGCGCTCATCAATCGGTACGGTGGACGCGCTGTGGGCCTCACGGGCAAAGACGGGAATCTGATCCACGCCCGCAAAATGACATTTACCCGCAATAATCCAGCACTCGATGTGCCGGAAATCATCGACATTGGTCGCGTTGGAGAAGTCTCCAGCATCGATCCCTCGGTGGTCGAAGCCCTAGAACAAGGTGGATTCATTCCGGTCATCGCTCCCGTGGGCGTGGGAGCTGACGGACTGTCCTACAACATCAATGCAGATCTGGTCGCAGGCAAACTGGCCCAAGTGCTCGGCGCAGAAAAACTCATCCTGCTCACCAATACAGTGGGTGTCCTCAACCAACAGGGTACCCTGATATCAGGACTGAACCGCCAACAGGTAGAGGAACTGATCGAGAACGGAACCATTCACGGCGGGATGCTACCGAAGGTACGGTGTGCCCTGGATGCCGTCCAAGGGGGGGTAAAAAACGCCCATATCATCGACGGACGTGTCGCACACGCACTTCTGCTAGAAATTTTTACCGATTCTGGGATTGGCACCATCCTTCGGAGTTAGAAACACACTGGCGGGGATGTTATAGGGTGTATCGGTTTGCACGCAGAGGGGGATGAGTGAACACGCATAACACGTATAACTACACGGTGGTACGCCAGTTTGCACGCATGACGCTGGTATGGGGCATCGTTGGAATGGGCATCGGCGTGTGGGCTGCCGCAGAATTGGCCTTTCCCTCTCTCAATCTTGGCATTCCGTGGTTGAGCTTCGGGCGACTCAGTCCCGTACACTCAAGCCTTCTCCTGTTTGCTTTTGGTGGCAATGCCCTCTTTGCGACGTCCTACTATGTAGTACAACGCACCTGTCACACGCGGCTCTTTAACGACGGTTTAGCAGCTTTCACGTTCTGGGGATGGCAATGCGTCATCGTGCTTGCTTTGTGCACACTCCCTTATGGAATGACGAGCGGCAAGGCTTTTGCTGAACTGGAATGGCCCATCGATATCCTGATCACCATCGTGTGGATCGCCTATGCGGTTGTGTTTTTCGGGACGATTGTTCAGCGTAATACGTCCTATGTCTATGTGGCCAATTGGTTCTTCGGCGCGTACATTTTGGCTGTTGCTGCATTGCATATCCTGAACAGTGCAGCCCTTCCGGTGGGTCTGTGGCCCATGAAATCCTATTCGCTCTACCCGGGCACGGTGGACGCGATGGTCAGTGCCTGGTACAGCCAGGGTTTGGTGGATGCTTTCATGCCAGGTGCCTTCTTTGGGGTGCTGTATTATTTTCTACCACGCCAACTGGGACATCCGGTGTATTCTTATCGGTTGATTGTGGTGCAATTCTGGACATTCGTATCGCTCGCCTTGTGGGCTGCTTCCCAACACTTACTTTACACAGCCTTGCCGGATTGGACGCAATCCCTGGGGATGGTATGCGCTGTGTTCCTCATCGCGCCTTTTCTAGCTGGCGTGATCAACGGTTTTATGACTGTTTCCGCTGACTGGCACCGATTGCATTCCGACATCATCCTTCGTTTCCTGGTGTTGGCACTGTTTTTCTATGGTGTCGAAGGTCTTGAAGGGGTTGTTACGTCCATCCGATCGGTCAATGCTTTTACACAGTACACAGATTGGACGGTCAGTCACGTACACGCTGCTGGATTGGGCTGGATCGGATTTCTTGCTTTTGGTGCGTTCTATGCCATGCTGCCTCGCCTCTTCAACATTGAACAGATGTACAGCATACCCCTCATCCTATTGCATTTTTGGTTTGCGACCGTAGGTACCATGCTATACCTCTTGGCCCTAGGGGGGGCCGGAATGGTACAGAGCCTGATGTGGTACGCACAGAATGACGATGGGACCCTGGCCTATCGGTTTGTGGAATCGCTGCAGGTTAGCCACCCTTTGTATGTGGTGCGCCTCTTAGGTGGCATGTTGTATCTGGCAGGTATGTGTTTGATGACCTACAATGCCTGGAAAACCGTAGCGAGCACCCTGCCGAAGGCGAGGAAAAACGAGGACAGCGTCTCTGAGGTAGACTCCGTGATCGATCACCATCCTGCGGAGGTGCACCACGATTCGCACCCTCCGCTGGATCCGCGCCATGGGCCACACCGTCCGGTTGACCCGCGTCATTCTGCGAATCCACACACGGGATCGCAGCATTCGAGTGAATCACCCGCACACCACGCAGACCACTGAGGATGCCTCCAAATGAGTCACGAGGTTGTCGAAAAGAACATAGGCCTATGGGCGATCATGGTGCTTGTGATCATGAGTACCGCTGGTTTGGGGGAGATCATCCCGCTGTTTTTTTTGACGGCTCCCAAGGGGGTAGGGTCAACAGTAGAACCCGTTCGCGGGCTGCAACCGTACGATGCGTTGCGCCTGGAGGGTCGCGATATTTATATTCGCGAGGGTTGCGCACACTGCCATACGCAGATGGTGCGTCCTTTCCAACCAGAGACACAGAGATACGGTCCGTTTTCGGTCGCGGGTGAGTCGGTATACGATCACCCTGCCTTGTGGGGAATCAAGCGCACCGGCCCTGATTTGGCACGGGTCGGGAGTGGTTATAGCGATTTTTGGCACAGGGAGCATCTACGCGATCCGGCAAGCGTGGTGCCAGGCTCGATCATGCCTGCGTATCCGTGGCTGGCCGAGACGGTGATGGATGGAACACTGACCACCACCAAAATGCGTACCATGAACACCCTACTGCGGCTGACCTGCAGAACGTGCGCGGTGTATGCCGAGAAAGACATTGAGGCAGGTCCGGCGAAGGTTCGCGGCAGCACCGAAGAAGAAGCATTGATTGCCTATCTCAACGGCGACTCCGATCAACCGGGTGGTCTTGGGCATCCAGCCCCATAAGGGAACCCATGGATTTTTTGCTGATTCACCAAGTCTACACAGTGGTACTCTTGATGCTGTTCATCGGTTTGTTGGGATGGACGTGGCACTCGTCCTTTCATGATGCCTCCCAAATGCTGTTCGTAGAGGAACCAACGCAACAAGAGGGTGCGTCCAACGGGGGAGACACTGATGAGTGATTTTTTGAGCCTCTGGATTGGTGTGTGTGTATTGGGTAGCCTTTTCGTGTGCCATGTGCTGATCGAGTGGGTACTCCACCGTCCTGATGAAAGGCACGAGGCACACAAAGTACAGTACAGTCACCAAAGCTGGGGGGATGTACGTTCGTATGATCATCCGGTACCGCGCAGTTGGTTGTACCTGCTTTATGCGTGCACCTTGTTTGCGTTGATCTATTTCTCTTTGTACCCTGCGCTGGGAACTTTTCCGGGGGTGTTGCGGTGGACATCGCAACAGCAGTATAAGGACGAGGTAGGAGAATACAACCTGGTGTACACAGAACGGTTCAACCGCTACCTAGCACGTTCTATCACGGAGATCGCAAGTGATCCGGTGGCCCGAACGACCGGGCAGCATTTGTTTATGAGCTACTGCTCGAACTGCCACCAGGGCGCTGGAGAGGACAGAACTCACTACCCCAAACTGACCGATCGAGATTGGTTGTGGGGCGGTCATCCTGAGCAAATCGAAGCCACCATTCTGCATGGTCGCACAGGCATTATGCCTGCGTGGGGATCGGTTTTGGGTGAAAAAGGCGTAGAGGAAACTGCAAGTTACGTCATGACCCTTGCAGGCTACAAACCGGCCAATCCAGAGGAGGTCGCTGCAGGCAAGGAACATTTTGCCGCCTATTGTGCCTTTTGCCACAGTGCTGGCGGTCGGGGGGATCCACGACAGGGTGCCCCCCGTCTCACCGACAAAACATGGATGCACATCTCCTCCAAAGACGCGCTCTCTGAGGCGGGACTCGAAGCAGGCGTCCGGGCGGCCATCGCCGATGGCTTTGTGAACCTCATGCCTCCCCACTGGAATACGCTCGATCGCGCACAGATCCATGTACTCGCTGGATACGTCTATAGTCTATCGAACTAGTCAGACGGGATCCTCGATCCACTGCCGTAGTCCCTCTGGCACAGACGAGAGGCCGATCACACGTACGCGCTTTGCACGTCCTGTCGCACCACTCACCAGAGTGACCTGTTTGATGGGTACGTGTAGGGCGTTTGCGACAAAACGCAAGAGGTGATCGTTTGCTTGACCCTCCACAGGGGGAGCCGTCAGACGGATTTTTAGGGCGTTTCCGTGGGTACCGACGATCTCATCGCAGTGTGCGCGTGGCTGAACGTGAAAGGCCAACAGCAAATCCCTCCCTTCCCATCGACACCATGGGGTCTTTGAGGGGGTCTCTGGGGGCGGCTTTGCGGGAATCTTTGGGGTCTTGGTCATGATCTTCCCCTGGTCTGGAGGAGAACATCGACGATCGCAACGTCGGTGGCTTGGGTTGTTACATGAATGACTCCACGGAGGCCAAGTGATCGCGCTTGTTCGGCGGTACGGTGGCTGAACAGAACGATCTCTGTGTCTTGCAACCACGCCTGTCCTTCACCCCCCAACAACGCACAGAGATTGTGCAAGCCTTCACTGCTGGTGATGACCGCGACGTGTATTTCTGCAAGACGGCACAACAGGGCAGCGGGGTCGGTCGTGGGTTGAGTGCGACGATACACCGCTGCATACACCACGGAAGCGCCGCGACGGATCAATTCCTCGGCAAGCCATTCACGACCCCCTTCCCCGCGCACAATCAGCACCCGCTGTCCCCGCAGGTCTGAGAAAGTCAGACTCGCAAGCAACGATTCCGAGTCAAAACGCCCTGAGGGCATCAGGTCGATGGGAATGCCCCGCTGTACCAAAGCACGCGCAGTGCCCGCACCCATCGGGGTGGCGGTCACGCCAGGGGGCCAACCGCCTACGGTTTTGATCCAATCGGCGGCGTACTGCACTGCGTTGGGGCTGACAAAGATCACCCGATCAAAAGTCGCTAGGTCTGCAAAGAGGGCGGGGAGAGGTGTCGTGTCCTCTGGAGGGGCAAGGGCTAAGACCGGAAAGGAGAAGGGGATGGCCCCTTGTTCCGCAAGCAGTGTACAAAGTGGGTCGGATTGGTGGCTGGGCCGGGTGACGAGCACGCCGAGTCCTGCCAACGGTCTATCCATGCTGCGTCCCGTAGACCTCGGCGAGAATAGCGTCTGCACCACGGGCGAGGAGATCCTCGGCCACCTGTTCACCGAGCGCGGCTGCCTGTCCTGCGGTGCCGATGGCCTCTGCCCGTATCAGGCGGGTACCGTCTGGGTTGCCTACCAGGGCACGTAAGCGTAGGCGATCCCCTGCGAGTTCGGCATGGGCTGCAATCGGCACCTGACAGCCACCCTGCAAACGTGCGTTGAGGGCACGCTCAGCAGTCAGTTGCACGGCGGTAGGCTGGTCGTGCAGCGGCAGGAGAAGGCGACGGACTTCTGGATCGTCAGAGCGACATTCGATGCCAATGGCCCCTTGACCGATGGCTGGTAGGCTTTCCTCTAGGGCCAGTGGGTAGGCAATACGACTTCCCAAACCGAGGCGTAGCAACCCCGCAGAGGCCAGTAGGATGGCATCGAACGATCCCTCGTCCAAGCGCCGTAAGCGGGTATTGACCGTGCCACGCAAATCCAGCACCTGTAGATCGGGACGGTGTGCGCGGAGTTGTGTCTGACGGCGCAAACTGGATGTACCAACACGTGCGCCCGAAGGCAGCGCCCATGGGCTTGCGTAGTGGTTGGAAACGAAGGCGTCGCGGGGGTCTTCGCGGGCCAGGATGACGGCGATTTCTAAGCCTTCTGGGAGTTCTACGGGGACATCTTTCATCGAATGAACGGCAATGTCGGCGATGCCGTCACGCAACCCCTGCTCCAGTTCTTTGACGAACAATCCCTTGCCACCCACTTTGGCGAGTGGTGTGTCCAGGATGCGATCCCCCTGTGTCGTCATGCCTACCCATTCTACACTGAGGCTTGGATGGTGCTGCATGAGCGCAGCACGCACATGTTCCGTTTGCCACAGGGCGAGGGGACTCTTACGGGTCGCAATGCGCAGTGTGGTAATCGTTCCCCTGTAGGGGTAGGGGTAGGGCATATTGGCATCCGGTTAAGAATAGCTTTTCATTTTACCATAGCTGTTATCACGGTGTCTGTGTGAGAATGATCGGCATGGATACCCTGTACGGTGTAAAATCACTAGCTTCTTTATTGCGGGTTGTTTTCGCCGCTGGTTTCAGCTTCTCTCACCGTTTCGCGGGTGGTATGCTCTTTCGTTCACTAGATTTTGAATGGGATCAAAGCCTGCCCGTCATCGTGGTTGAGCAGGCGGATTGCGAATGGCCTCTGGAGAGAAACGATGGGTACACATGAACTGCTCGCCTCCAAAACTACCCCCTACCAAGAGGAACCCGGCGAATCGTACATGAACGATCGTCAACGGGCACACTTTCGGCACTTGCTCTTGGCGTGGCAGCGACAATTGATGGAAGAGGTGGATCGCACGGTGGCACACATGCAGGGGGATGTGACCCACTATCCTGATCCGAACGATCGCGCTACGCAAGAGACAGATTTTGGCATCGAGCTGCGTGCACGCGACCGCGAGAGAAAGCTCCTGCGCAAGATCAGCGAGGCGCTACGGGAGCTAGAGAGCGGCGATTACGGCTACTGCGAAGCGTGTGGCACAGAGATTGGGTTGCGGCGGCTAGAGGCGAGGCCCACCGCCACTCTTTGCATCGAGTGTAAGACCTTCCAAGAGATCCGTGAGCGCAGAAACTAAGTAACCGTCTGTTCTCAGTGTGCAGCCTTTCTGATCTCGGAGAAGCGTTTACTAGGCCACTTTCCGTCCTGTGGTGGTACGCACGCGCAAGCGATCCAAATGTTCGACGATGACGCGACTGATGCGGTCAACTTCTTCGATTTGGGTCAAGGCAGTTTTTTGATCACCGGCTTGTGCCGTTTGGACCGCTTGCTTGGCTTTTTGGTGGAGTTCCTTGTGGGGGTGTTCGATGCTGATAAAATCTGGGTCGCTGCGGAAGTCATGTGCGCCCGTGGTGTAGTACCATTTGCCAAATCGACAGGCAGTATGGTCACTGACTTCCTCTGGACGAATCGTCTCATTGAGATAGTGCATTCGATAGAGACGTTGTACCCAATTCTTGTGTGAAATGCGTGCAGAATCAATCTCGATGGCGGTATTGGCCGGTAAATGGAAACGGCCTACCAAACCGATTAACTGACTCACAGAAGATCCCAATACGCCACAGTCATGCAACATCTCGTGAATGTCGTGCTTAATGCGTGCAGAGGCATCGACTGATTCGTGAATGCTTTGCGCTGTCTGTTGCGAAGATACACTTTGCTGTTCGGTGACAGCAGCAATCGATTGGATTTGATCGGACGATGCGTTGCTCAGATGGAGGATATCCACCAACGCCACACGCACCTTTTCAAGCGTTTGGCTGGATTCTTTGGTCTTGGCACGGGATAAAGCCATTTTCTCGACCGTGGTACGCGATTTTCCTTGGATTTCCTGCATCGTTTGGGCAATCTCTGCCGTGGCCTGTAGCGTCTTTTCGGCGAGTTTACGCACCTCACTGGCTACAACCGCAAAACCCCGGCCCTGTTCTCCTGCACGAGCGGCCTCAATCGCGGCGTTTAAGGCAAGTAAGTTCGTTTGATCGGCAATCTCGTTGATTAAGCGCACAACCGACCCGATTTGGCCAATCCCTTGCGTCAAACCACCAAGCTGGGTTTCCAAGGTGTCGGCACCCCGTTCTAGGTCGCGCATACATTCGCTCGCGGTTGCCATGGTCGTCAAGGCAGTGCTTGCCGCTTCTTTCGCTTGGCTCGACGAATCGGCCGCAGTAGCTGCACTTCCGGCAATGTCTTGGCTGGTCTTTGTCATGTCAATGGCTGCGCTTGCGATGTATTGTGAGTGCTGTTCACTGACTTCGAGATCACGGATGTTGCGATTAAAAGAAGACCAAAGGTTAGAAACAGCATTGGTCACATCGGCACAAACGGTTAGCAGTTCACCCGTGGTCATTTTCCAACCGCTGGTGAGCTTATGGGCGCTTTGACACACATGGCTCAACTCATCACGACCCGTACACGCAAAATGGGCGCTCAGATCGTATTCCGCCAACTGTGCGATGCCCGATTCCGTGTGCTGAATGCGGCGAATCATGTTGTTTCGGATATATAAAAACGATCCGATGGCGATGAGTAACGACACGAAGAAAAAACCTAACGACAGAGTACGAAGACGAAGAACGCTCTGTGCGTTATTCTCCTCCATGAGCTGAACAGCATTGTTCATGTCAGTCAGAACATCCATGGATGCCGTATAAATATCCTCTATGTCCTGCGGGGTTGCTGGTTTGCCATTCAGAAGAGCATCAAGCGATGTATAAAAACGTACCCAGGTGTTTTGTACACGACGCAATTGTGCAGCGATGGCCGATGTCTTGGCAGGTGGGAGATTCTCTGCGGGGTTTCCGTCGATCAGCCATTGTAGGCTGTTTTCAAACAGCGACCGCGTTTTTAGGACTTCCTCACGCGCCTTCTGATGACCCTGTAGCGATAACAATACTTCTTTGGTGATCCGCTGGCTCAGCATACGCTCTCGACCCGCTAGGTTGATAACCTTGCCATCGGAGCGCGAACCCACCACCCACCATTGCACGGCAATGAAGTTCGTCAGCACTAAAAGAACGATCAACCCAATGATGGTTGCAAATTTCCCTTGAATACCCATTTAGCGCACTCCTTTTTGGAGCAAAAAGGGAACGTATTTTCTGTCAGTGCCTTTGATATGCTCAATCAACCAACGGCGCAGGAAATTGAGTGCTTTGATACTGACTGCGTCTTTGCCCGCCAACGACTGCTTGCTAATGTCATCAATGGTTTTGATAAACGCAGCGTGTGCACGAAGATGTTCGGAACATTCTGGTTCTTGGTAACGATGACGCCTAAACAGTTCCTCCTCGATGCCAAAATGCGTTTTGGTGTAGTCCAGCAATTCTTCTAGGACTTTTCCTTTGATGCTCGTACTCATCTTTTTCTTCATAGCAGCATTAAGACGATTGATGATGGCAATGAGCACTTTATGCTGTTCGTCGATCTGAGGGATACCAACACTTAAATCGTCATCCCAAACAAACAGAGGGGGTACCGATTGTAGTGCTTTCTCTAGTTCCGCACCCTCTACAAGCTGATCGTCTTCGCCTCCAAAGTGGTAGCCGCGAATGATGCTCTCCAGCTCGTCAGCAATGGTCGTGGCCAATGTGTCGGCTACTGCAGAATCTTGCTTCGCACGGTTGGCGATGTTGCGTCCCGCTTTGGCAACCATTGCAACATGGCTAGACATGTGTTGAATGGTGGCTGATTGCTCCTCTGCGGTTGCTGCTAGATCTGACATTCTGTCCGCCATCTCGTGGCTGTGCATTGTAATTTGTTGCAGTGCATCTCCCGCACTCTGAATCAGCGAGACTCCTTCTGTCACCACGCTCGACACCGATTGCATCGAGACAACCGATCGTTGTGCCTCACTCTGCACTCCTTTGATCATGTGAGTGATTTTACTGGTAGCCTGTGCGGTTTTGACTGCAAGCTGCCGTACTTCATCTGCCACGACAGAGAAACCACGTCCTTGCTCGCCTGCACGGGCAGCTTCAATCGCGGCATTTAGTGCAAGCAAGTTGGTCTGTGCAGCGATATCATTAATAACCTGAGCGATTTCACCGATCTCTGTGGAACGTTTCCCCAGCAAATGGAGCACCCCAGCAGATTCATCCGTGCGCACTTTCACTTGCTGCATACTGGTCACAGACGTCTCAAGCGATGCCGTCCCGCGTGCCACAAGACGGACAACCTCATGAGCAGCCTGAGAAGCCGTCACCGTGCTGTGTGCTAAATGCGTTACGGTACTGCTGATCTGGGTTGCGCTTGCTGCTATTTCGTCTACTTGGCGCGATTGTTTTGCCACTTCGTTGGCAATATCATGCGCATTGAGGTAATTCTGCGCCGTGGACGAAGAGATTTGATCGTTGATGTCGATAAATTGCTGAATGGTTGCGCGAAGCTGATCAACAAAACGGTTGAAAGAAAGTCCTATCTTGCCAATCTCGTCTTTTGTTGTCTCAAGGCTGAAGGAAATATCACCGCTAGAAAGACGCAAGAATGCATCATCCATGATAAGAATCACCTGATTGATACGGCGTCCAATCAGAAAAAGTGCCAACAAACTACCGATTAGAATCACAG
The DNA here is from genome assembly GCA_903824965.1 of uncultured Thiotrichales bacterium. Lineage (GTDB taxonomy): Bacteria > Pseudomonadota > Gammaproteobacteria > CAIRSR01 > CAIRSR01 > CAIRSR01. Next base: position 11,967 of record CAIJYR010000046.1, on the reverse strand, counting down.
AGAAGGCCGTCAACTGTACACGAGTTGCTTTGCGCACCATCGCGGATCCTCCGCGCTCGACATCTGTGCCTCTGCTCTGTGCTGCTGCTACTAAGTCTTGTACCAGCTGAGCCACCTCTTTTTGCACTTCAAGAGAACGTTCATCGAAACCATCGTCTTTCCGCTTCATCAATACATTGCCAGCCTCTACTCCTTGCTTTAAATAGGCACCCACCATCTCTTCACCAACACGCTGCATAGCCTCTACATCACGGGCAATCTTTTGTAGACGTGTCTTTTCGCTTGGTTCCATGTCTTCTAAGCGACTGAGAACCTGTTGCGCAGCATCCGCATGAGTGCGTGAATCCTGCACGCCATCCAATTCGTGGGTCAGCGATGCATCGGTGAGGAATTGCTGAATCTGTACCGTATGATAGCGAACATCCTTGCCCATCAGCGCAGTCTTCTCCACTCCCGACAGCGTCTCTAAACTGCTCGTGACACCGTGAGCGAGGTACCATACCAACGTCATTAATCCGAGCATAGCAATAGCAATCAATACAACCAAGCTGAACATCATTTCGCGAATACTGAGCTTCCGAGAATGGCGCATCCGAATCTCCAAACGTGATTGTCTGATAGCAAGGTACTGCTGGAAAAGAAAACCCTCGTTCTGGGAAAACGAGGGTTGGTTGTATCTGTATCAATGAAAAAATTACACCCTGCTGTTCCAAGCGGGGTATTGCGTACGCCGTCCATGGACTTGGTCGAAATACAAAGCCTGAAGACGCTCTGTAATCGGGCCTCGTCCGTGGTTTCCTATCGCCCGTCCATCCAACTCTCGGATGGGGGTGACTTCCGCTGCCGTTCCCGTGAAGAATGCTTCGTCTGCTATGTACACTTCATCGCGGGTGATGCGTTTCTCTTGGACCGTCAGGCCAATTTCGTGTGCCAAGTGGATAATGGTGTCACGGGTAATCCCTTCGAGCGCCGAGGTCAATTCAGGCGTAAAGAGTATGCAATTGCGCACGATGAAAATATTCTCGCCACTGCCTTCGGCCACAAACCCATGGACGTCTAGCAACAACGCTTCCTCACACCCACAGGCAATGGCTTCTCGAAGGGCAAGCGTGGAGTTGACGTAATGACCCGTCGCTTTGGCCTTGCACATGGTTACATTGACATGGTGTCTTGTGAAGGAGGAGGTGCGTACACGGATGCCACATTCGATCCCTTCCTTGCCGAGGTAAGCGCCCCACTCCCAGGCGGCTACCATCACATGTACCCGTAGGCTATCCGCACGCAGTCCCATGCCCTCTGAACCGTAGAAGCACAAAGGACGGACATATCCTGCCGCAAGGTGGTTCGCACGTACCACCGCCTTTTGCACTTCATTGAGGGTCGCACGATCGTAGGGTATCTGCATCCCCAAGATGTGTGCCGAACGAAACAATCGATCGGTGTGATCGTCCAAACGGAAAAGAGCCGCCCCTTGCGCTGTTTGGTAGGCGCGAACCCCTTCAAACACACACATCCCATAATGCAGCGAGTGCGTCAGTACGTGGATTTTCGCATCGCGCCAAGGGATCATCTCCCCATCCAACCAGATGAAACCATCGCGATCAGCCATGCTCATGCAACTGTCTCCGAGAAAACCCATTTTAGGGCGGGTAGGCAACGAGACGGTGCTCGTCTCCCCAGGTACCAAACGGTATTATGCCGCACACTACGACAATCCTCCAGGTTACTCCCGACGTTGCTCACGGATACTCTGATAATTGGCCTGTAGTGCCAGTACGCGCCGAACGTAATTATTCGTCTCTGCATAGGGAGGAATGTCCCCATAACGGCTGACGGCATTCTCGCCTGCATTGTATGCGGCCACTGCCAAGGAGAGGTTGTTGTTGAATGTGTCTAGCAAATCCCGCAGGTAATGTACACCGCCGTAGACGTTTTCGGTGGGATTGAATACATCTCGCACACCGTAACGCTGTGCGGTACCTGGCATCAGCTGCATCAGCCCACTCGCACCCTTGGGGGAAACCGCCATGGGATTGAAAGCACTCTCTGTGTGGATCACGGCACGTACCAGTGCTTGATCCACCTGGTAGGTGCGGGATGCCTCCGTAACAATGGCATCGTACGTCGAACGCCGTTCCGCGAGGAAACCCGAATAGGGAGAGATTTGACCAAAATCCGATTGCAACACCAATGCGTAACGCTGGCTGCCCGTCGGTATATTCGTGAAGCATTTTATGCCATGCTCATCGGTGTATGCGTAGATCTTCGTGTGGGCTATCGCGATCGGTGGGGGGGGCGGCAGATGCTTCGGAAGAACCGCAGGCGGCGTGAATGTGCCCGGATCGTAAACCAAGGTGGAGTGTGTTCTGTGGGCATGGTGTGCATTGTGAATATTGCTGATATTCAGCACACCCCGCTGATCCCGCCAAACCTCGATTCCGTTCTGGGTCTGGGCTATAGAGATCATGGGCAACAAACAGAAAACAGCGAATAAAAACAAAGACATTGGCATGGAATATTCCAGTCAAGCACAAGGATGGTTGTTGGATGTTGCGTTAAACCGTTCTCCGTGAGCGGAGGAGGGACTGGGGAAGAAGCCTCAACCACCCCATAGCCAAAGCCCTACCGTATGCACACATCTTTTCTTCCTTCGCAGGGGAGTTCTAAGCAATTCGCATGTTATCGAAAGCCACTAACCCTGAGTGGAAAGTTTTGGGGCCTGGTGCTCTTGTGTAACAGTGCCATCGTAAGTGTACGCTTCTTTACAAAGCCGTTCAGCAGCCGCGCACCTACAAGATCTAACCTCTTGTCCACAAAGAAATCGAGCATATTCCCCACCAACGCTCTATTCGTTCTTTTTTCCTATCGGCTCAATTAGATGGACGAAGTTCCGTTAGAGATATCTGCATACGGTAGCCTCGCGGGGAGGGGCAAACTGGAACTCAATACCCTATTACGCCGTTTTGCGTAAAAAGAGTGCATCGATGATCAACAATCCAGCCCCGAGGGTAATGGCAGAGTCAGCAATATTGAACGTCGGAAAATACCACTCGTGCCAATGTACCTGAATAAAATCGACCACGTACCCAAAGCGGATGCGATCCAGCAGGTTGCCCAGAGCACCCCCCAAAATGCAGACAATGGCCATCGGTTCCAGAATCGCACCCGGGCGTAGCTGGCGCAGCCAAGCCACCAGTACCCCGCTGATCACAATTGCTAGAACGCTAAAAAACCACCGTTGCCATCCCGAAGCACTCGCAAAGAGGCTAAACGCTGCGCCAGTATTGTGCGCAAGCGCGAGGTTCAAGACGGGCAGGAGTTCTAGCACATGGCGAGACTGAAGGCTGGCCTCCAGCGAAGTCTTTGTGAACTGATCGATCAAAAGAATGATCAGCGATCCCCAGAGCCAATGCAGTGGATTGACTCCTTCACGCATAACGACGATCCTCACCAGACCCCACAACATTGGTCACACAACGCCCGCACAAGGTAGGATGTTCCGTGTGGGAACCCACATCGACACAATGGTGCCAACAACGCCCACACTTGGGATGCACTGAAGGGGCGACCTGTATCCATAAACCCTCGCCCAGGCCATCACCTGCTTCTAGGGCATCCTGAGGTCGATCGCGTGCTGGTAAAACCATTGCTGCAGAGGTAATGAACACAAAACGAAGCTCATCCCTTAAGGCCGCCAGGGTCTCTCGCAAGGTATCACCACACCACACGGTTACTTCAGCATCCAGCGAAGAGCCAATACGACCCTCTGTCCGAAGTCCCTCTAGTGCCTTCGCAACCGCCTCACGCACCACAAAAACCCGTTCCCAGCCCGCACGATCCAACCCCCCCTCGACAGGATCCGTTAAAAAAGATACCGGTCGTGGGTACCAGGTCGTGAGAAAGACTGCATCGGGCCGATCTCCTGGAATAAAATGCCAGATCTCATCTGCCGTAAAGGAAAGAATAGGCGCAAGCCAACGTACCAGCGCCTCGATGATATGATACGCAGCACTTTGGGCTGATCGACGGGGATGACTACTCGCTTTTGTGGTGTATTGCCGATCTTTGATAATATCCAAATACAGGGCACCGAGATCCATGGCACAAAAATGGTGTACCTTTTGATAAATCAGGTGAAACTGATAGGCATCGTACGCAGCACGCACCTCATCCTGCAATTGGAAAGTCCGATCGATGATCCAACGGTCTAGGGACAACATCTCCCCAAGAGGTAATAGATCACGACGTGGATCAAAGTCACTGAGGTTGGCTAAAAGAAAGCGTGCCGTGTTGCGCATCCGTCGATAAGAATCTGCAATGCGCTTGAGAACTTCGGGAGAAATGGCCATCTCACTGCGGTAATCAGTGGCTGCTACCCATAAGCGCAGGATATCCGCCCCTAAAGTCCCCATCACTTGGTGTGGATCAATAATATTGCCAAGTGATTTGGACATTTTGCGGCCTTGTTCATCTACCGTGAAACCGTGGGTCAAAACGCTACGATAGGGTGCTGTCCCACGCATGGCGACGGAAGAAAGCAGACTGGACTGGAACCAACCACGGTGTTGATCAGAACCCTCCAAATACAAATCGGCAGGTACCGCGAGACCTGCACGACGCTCCAGAACGGCCGCATGGGTCACGCCAGAATCAAACCACACATCCAGGGTATCGTGGAGTTTGTGATACTGCTCTGCCTCGTCTCCCAGCAGCTCACGAGCATCCAATTCGAACCAGGCGTCGATCCCGTCTTGTTCGATCCGTTTTGCCACCACCTCAATGAGTTCTTGGGTGCGCGGGTGCAGTGCTCCCGTGGTCTTATGAACAAACAACGCCAGGGGAACCCCCCACGTACGCTGGCGCGAAATACACCAGTCAGGACGGTTGTTGATCATGCTGGCAATCCGTGCTTCTCCCCACTCAGGGTGCCAACTTACCTGTTGGATGGCGGCCAAGGCTTGTTGGCGCAGTCCTGCTTGCTCCATCCCGATGAACCATTGTGGGGTGGCACGGAACAGGATGGGGGTCTTGTGACGCCAGCAGTGGGGATAAGAATGGCGAATCGTTTCGTTGTGGAGGAGCATCCCGCGATCGCGCAGTAGCTCAAGTACATGTGCATTGGCTGCAAAGACGGACTCCCCCGCAAAAAGCGCCGTGTCTGGCAAGAATCGACCGTCGCCGCCGACCGGATTGTGCACCGGCAGACCGTAACGCAGTCCCACCACATAATCTTCTTGACCATGGCCAGGCGCGGTGTGAACGGCTCCAGTACCCGCCTCTACAGTGACATGCTCCCCCAGGATGAGGGGAACCTCGCGATCATAAAACGGGTGACGTACTCGCACCCCTTCTAGGGTGGAACCCTGGGTACGGGCCAGTATCGTGGGGTTTTGCCGACCGTAGCGACGCATGGCCTGATCGAGCAAGGCTTCTGCCAGCACGATGTATTCTGAGGCTCCCCCCTGATCAGTCGTGTGCACCAGCACATAGGGAAGATCAGGGTGAATCGCCACGGCTTGGTTGGCGGGAAGTGTCCAAGGCGTAGTGGTCCAGATCACCACGGCCATCGGGTCGCCTGCCCAGGGTGCTAGTCTTTCTTGAAAACGATCCAAAAATGCGTTCCCGTCTACGACCGGAAAGCGGACATCTATTGCTGGAGAAGTACGATCCTGGTATTCCACCTCTGCTTCGGCCAAGGCCGATCGGCAGTCGGCACACCAATGCACGGGCTTAAAACCGGCATGTACATGACCTGCTGCGATGATCCGTCCGAGGGATCGCAGGATGTCTGCTTCTGTCCCAAAGTCCATGGTCAAATAGGGGTGTGGCCAGTCGCCCAACACCCCAAGACGCTGGAAACCGTGGGATTGGGCGGCGACCTGTTGTGCGGCATAGTGCCGACAGGCAGCGCGGAATTGGCGAGAGGTGACTTTGCTACCTGGTTTGCCGACGTTTTTTTCTACTTGTAATTCAATCGGAAGGCCATGACAATCCCAACCAGGGATGTACGGAGAATCGTACCCTGCGAGCGTTTTGGCCTTTATGATGATGTCTTTGAGAACTTTATTGACGGCGTGACCCAGGTGGATATTGCCATTGGCGTAGGGTGGGCCATCATGGAGAACAAAGGTGGGTCTTCCCAAGCCTACCGCACGCATTTGTTGGTAGAGATCGATCGCTTCCCAGTGACGCAACCGCAGGGGTTCGCGCTCGGAAAGGCTTGCCTTCATGGGAAAATCGGTTCGTGGGAGATTCAGAGTATGCTTATAATCCATCCGTTGGGTAAATCCAAGATGCGTGAGAAATCAAAACGAGGAGGTGTGGCAGGGCACACACTCGTCGTCACGCCAATCGTCCTTCGGAACCGCATGGATGGCAGATTGACGTAGGTTCGGTGGTGTTGCAATACACCACGCCGACGGGTACCAACGGTACCTGCGGCGGGGGCAGTGCTTCTACTCTACCACAGGTTGCAACCGTTTCAATCGCCAGACTCTTCGAGGGGGAGCGGAAAAGATACTGTTTTCGTCTCCTTCCACCTTACCAAAAGCGCCTACTTAGGAACCGATGTTGATGGTACCGATGGAGGTGTTGTCGGTTGCATTACCACCCATGGAACCAACGCTGGTGCCCATGGAGGCTGCACCCGCAGAGGAATCGGCCATCCCGCCGCCACCGCCGCCCCACCATGCACCACCACCACCATCCGCGCCTGCGCCACTTCCTGCACCTGCGTGGCTCATGCCTGCACCTGCCGACATCGCATCACCGCCACTCTTGCCGCTTTGTGTTCCACCAGAAATACTGTCACCCATGCTCACGATTGCTTCTCCAGTGTAGATACAACGATCCAAGTTTTTAGGACACTCGCCGCCCAACAGGATTTTTAGGAAGCGATGTTGATGGTACCAATCGAGGTGTTGTCGGTTGCATTACCACCCATGGCACCCACACTGGCACCCACGGAACCAGCATGTGCGGAAGAATCGGCTCCACCAAATCCACCACCGCCCCACAGCGCACCACCACCACCGCCTGCACCAGCACCGCTTCCGGCACCTGCGCTGCTGAACCCTGCACCCTCTCCGAAGGCGTCACCGCCACTCTTGCCACTTTGTGTTCCACCGCTAATCATGTCACCTGTGCTCATCTTCATGCTCCAAAGAAATTAAGAATACGGTTGAAATGGATACTGCGAACCAAAAGGCGCCACATAACAGAACGCGCACTTACCCTGCGATGTTGATGGTACCAATCGACGTATTGTCGGTTGCATTACCGCCCATGGCACCCACGCTGGTACCCATGGAAGCGGCACCTGCGTTAGAATGAGCGCCACCATATCCACCACCGCCCAAAAATCCACCACCACCACCTGCATCAGCACCGCTTCCTGCACCTGCGCTGCTGAACCCTGCACCCGCTCCGAAGGCGTCACCGCCACTCTTGCCGGTTTGTGTTCCACCGCTAATGCTGTCATTTGTGCTCATCTTCATTCTCCAAAGAAATTAAGAGTATGCTTGAAATGGATACTGCGAACCAAAAGGCGCTACACCAAAGAAAGTGCACTTACCCGGCGATGTTGATGGTACCAATCGACGTATTATCGGTTGCGTTACCACCCATGGCACTCACGCTGGTACCCATGGAAGCTGCACCTGCGTCAGAATGAGCACCACCATATCCACCACCACCCAAGAATCCGCCACCACCACCCGCACCTGCACCGCTTCCGGCACCTGCGCTGCTGAATCCTACACCGGCTCCGAAGGCGTCACCGCCACTCTTGCCGCTTTGCGTGCCACCAGAAATACTGTCACCTGTGCTCATTTTTATGCTCCAAAAAATATTAAGAGTACGCTTGAGATGGATACTGCGAACCAAAAGGCGCTACACCAAAGAAAGCGCATTCACCCACCTGGATGATGCGCTGACGGTTTTATGAACTGATGTTGATGGTACCAATCGACGTATTATCGGTTGCGTTACCACCCATGGCACCCACGCTGGCACCCATAGAACCTGCATGTGCGGAAGAATCGGCCCCACCATATCCACCACCGCCCAAGAATCCGCCACCACCACCCGCACCTGCACCGCTTCCGGCACCTGCGCTGCTGAATCCTGCACCGGCTCCTAAGGCGTCACCGCCACTCTTGCCGCTCTGGGTTCCACCGCTAATGCTGTCATTCATGCTCATCTTTAACGCTCCAAAAGTTGCTGCCGGATGGCAGTCTGAACCCGATGCTGCATGAATCATGCCAATACTCATTTTTGAACGACAAACCAGCAAAGAACGAAGCCCAGTGCGGAGGGGTACGGTACCTTCGGGGGCGCGGTGCGTCCAACTATCTCTTCACACCCACCATCGTCCAACAAGACTAGACAGCGTGTGTACAGCAATCCTTGAATTGGCTGGACAGGGGTGGTCGGATCACTCGTCGTATAGGCATTCTGTGGTGTGGTCGGTCTTGGCAGAGCGAGCAACTGGATGACAAGACGGCGGAGAGTGGGATAGAGTGCGGCACGGTCACTCTCTCGCCATCCTGCCTCTTTGCTGCACCCGCCATGTCATTCCGACTCTCCAGGATCCCTGAAACAAAGCCCACAACACGGGTCGATCGCTTGTTTGTTCTGCGTGAGCGGCTCTTGCAGAGGAGGGTGCTACGACAAACACACATCTTCTTGTTGTGTGGCTGCTTGTCGATGGCAAGTCTAGGAGGGGCTGGTTGCGCTCGACTGCCCGACGATCTGCCAGCCTCTCCAGCGTTGCGGGTGCCAGAAACCACGGCCACCATCGACCGTTTGGTGGATGCCTCGGATACCCGTCCAACGCACCACCAAAGTGACGCGCCATCCGAACCAACGGAACCCTCTGCGCCCTATGAAGCATGGTGGCAGCACTTTGGTTTGCACGACCTCAACCGACTCATCGAAACTGCACTGATCGATCATCCCGATCTCGCTGCGGCAAGCGCACGGCTACGAAAGGCCGATCAAGCCGAACGACTGGCTTCCCTAGCCACGAAGGTGCATTATTCTACCGAGGCATCCGTTGCCCAAGAACGCCTCACGCGGTATGGTGTGTTTCCCCCCCCCATCGGGGGGAGTTCTTTTCACCAGACCGATGTCACACAGAATCTCTCGGATGACCTCGATTGGTGGGGCAAAAACCGCGCTTTGGTTCGTGCCGCAGGCAATGAACAGCAGGCTGCATATCTGGAGACAGAAGCCATTCGCCTCACCGTAGCCGTGACCGTGGCGGATAGCTATTTCGCCTGTGCAGGTATCGACGCCCGTTTGGCACTCGCTCGACAGTTACGACAACACCATCAAACAGAATATGATCTACACAAGACAAGGCTCGATCTAGGACTCGATTCTGAACAATGGTTGCTCGATGCACGCGCAAAACTCGCGCTAGAAGATGACCAGATTCATGCACTAGAATACCAAGAACGCGCCTTGCGCTATCGTTTGGCGGCTGCTGTGGGCGCTGATCCTGATCATGCCGAGGATCTCCCAAAACCGAGCCTGAAAGCACACGTCCCCCTCCTGCCCACCCACCTGCCTTTGGGTTGGTTGGCAGGGCGGCCGGACATTGCTGCGTTACGCAAACGTGTCGAGGCTGTAGCCAATCAACGGGATGCAGCGCGGGCCGCTTTTTACCCCAACCTGGATTTGCGCCTGATGGTGGGCCTGGAAACCCTGCAATGGGATACCCTCTTTCGTGCGGGTGCTTTGTCCACATCCTTTGGCCCTGCCTTGCATCTTCCCATTTTTAACACCAATACCCTGCGTGCAAAATGGGGTGAACAAGACGCGGCGTATGCTCAGGCAGTCGCAGAATACAACCGAGCCATTCTCGAAGCCGCTCGCCAGGGAGTGGATGCCTATGCGCGGCTTCTGAGCATCGAACAACGCTACGAAGCACAACAACACGCGCTGGAAGATGTCCAAAAGGCCCATGCGTTGGCACAGCAGCGTCAGAACATGGGATTGACCAGTCGTATGGAACCCCTTGAAAAGAAGGGTACGGTACTCAGCCAACGGATCAACGCCCTCGAAACAGAAGCGGATCGCCTGCGTGCCTGGGTAGGATTGTTCAAGACTTTGGGCGGCGCCCCCCCCTCAGAGAAGACCGGGCAGCATGACTGATTCTAAGCCGACCGATTCTAAGCCGATTGATGCTAAATCGGCCCCCCAACGCACACGGTGGCTGGCCCTCCTCGCGCTTGCTTTTCTGGCGGCGGGTGTTGTATGGGGGATGTACTGGTTCACGTATGCCAGTATCCACGAAAGCACAGACGATGCCTATGTGGTTGGCAATCTGATTCGGGTCACGCCCCGCATCGCTGGGACCGTCGTTGCGGTGTTGACCGACGATACCGAACCTGTGAAGCAAGGCCAGGTCTTGGTGAGGTTGGACGATACCGATGCCCATCTTGCCCTAGAAAAGAGCGAGGCAGACCTTGGGAGTACGGTTCGTCGGATCAGCCAAGCCTTCCGAAGACGCGACCAACAGGCTGCCAACCTTGCCCAAAAGCGGCGAACACTCCAACAGACAGAAGCGGATCTCACTCGACGGTTGCACGCAGTCACGGTACAGGCGGTCTCCAAAGAGGAGGTAGAGCACGCACAGGCTGCCCGTGACCAAGCACAATGGGCGCTTGATCAAGCGGAAGCAGAGTGGGGTGCCTCGGAAGCGGTGGTAGCCGGTACGTCGGTGGAGACCCACCCTGAGGTCAAACAGGCCGCTGTTCGGCTGCGTGAATCCTGGTTGACGGTGCAGCGTTGTAGCATTCGCTCGCCCGCAGACGGACAAGTGGCGAAGCGTTCAGTACAAATTGGCCAACAGGTTGCCCCTGGGGTGCCGCTCTTGATCATCGTACCCACAAACCAGATCTGGGTGGATGCGAATTGTAAAGAAGACCAGATCAAGAATATCCACCCCAACCAACCCGTACGGTTGACCTCTGACCTCTATGGAACCGCACTCGTCTTTCACGGTACCGTTCAAGGTCTCTCCCCTGGCACAGGAAGCGTTTTTTCTTTGTTGCCGCCGCAAAACGCGAGTGGCAATTGGATCAAAATTATCCAGCGTTTGCCCGTTCGTATCGCGCTCGATCCCAAGGAATTGCTTGCACATCCCCTTCGCGTTGGGTTGTCCATGAAGGCCGAGATAGAAACCAGCGTGTTCAACCAGGCTGCCCCCTCACCCGGCACACGCTACGAAATCCCCATCGAAGACGCAAAAGAGGCCGAGGCACTCATCCAATCTGTCCTACAAACCAACTGTCCTCGCTGTGGGCGAGATCATGGAAAGTAACGCCCTCACACCACCACCCCCCTTGCGCGGTTACTCTCTTTTTTTGTTGACTCTGGGGCTTAGTCTTGGGACGTTTATGCAGGTGCTCGATACGTCGATCGCCAACGTGTCTTTGCCTACCATTGCCGGTGATTTGGCCGTGAGCCAGAACCAGGGGACTTGGATTATCACCTCTTTTACCGTCAGCAATGCCATTGCGCTGCCGTTGACCGGTTGGTTGTCGCGTCGTTTTGGTGATGTTCGTTTGTTTGTGGCGGCGATTTTGCTTTTTACCATAGCCTCCGGGTTGTGTGGATTGGCACCCAATCTGCCCATTTTGATCGCCGCTCGTGTGTTGCAAGGGATTTGTGCAGGCCCCATCATTCCGATGTCACAAAGTCTTTTGCTGAACAACTATCCACCTGAGAAAAAAGGTCTTGCGCTTGCGCTGTGGTCGATCACGGTGGTGGTTGCGCCCATTGTGGGGCCGATCTGTGGTGGATGGATCACGGACAACCTCTCTCGAGGAGCACATGGAGCGAAGCGTAGTGCGACGAGCCCCGCGTAGCCGTGAGGGCCGTACGTTTTGTCGATGTCCGCAGCCGTATCGCGGGCTGAGACAAAACGTAAGGCAACCGAGCACGGCGTAAAGCCATTTG
>CAIJYR010000045.1 GCA_903824965.1 uncultured Thiotrichales bacterium | reverse complement strand
TGGCTTTACGCCGTGCTCGGTTGCCTTACGTTTTGTCTCAGCCCGCGATACGGCTGCGGACATCGACAAAACGTACGGCCCTCACGGCTACGCGGGGCTCGTCGCACTACGCTTCGCTCCATGTGCTCCTCGATAGTGGCTGACAATCCGAGTATGATTGGCTATGTTGATCGGGGTGCGGTGGACGCATCGGTTAAAGTCGTGCTCGCACCGTGAATCTGAGTATCCCCTTTTCCGTAGATTCGGAGAGGGGTATGTTGAAAGTCAAACAGCGATCCTGTCTGACGATGCCAGGTCTGGATGGCTGATAATCCATTTCTTCAAGTAGAATGCAGGACGCAGTAACAATTTTGCCTCCCGCAAGCCTGGCAAACCCATATCGGGTTGGATATTGTGATGACGGTGGCCTTTGCTTGCCACGAGGATAGCTGTCTGCTGCGTCAGCATTCCGAAGGATCCGATATACGAAGTATCTGCGTGTAAGAACAAACCACTGACATAGTCTAACTTGCTTGGTTCGTTGATTGAAAATCCTATCATATGATCTTCTACGTAAAGTCCCACTGCTATAAACGCCATTCGATCCACAAGATGCCGCACTCTTCCTATGGCCTTTGACAGAGCCTCGGTTTTCTTGTGCCTGCCTTTCCAAGACACAAAGACAGACTCTATGTCATGCCAACTCTGTTGATCTTGTAAATCCAACTCTTTTATTTGCCACTGGTATTGGTGCATGAAGCGGTTAATTTTATTGCGCAACCGTTTGTATGGATCTCCGGCCATTTTTGCCAGAAGGAATGGATCACACACATAGTCATAGTTACTTCTGTTTTCGAGTACCTGATAAGACGAATCTAGTGTCACTCCCTGAAGGGCATCCTCAGGAATAGCCTGCAAATACGGAAGCATTAGGGGGGAGCTTTTTATCATGGCAAGGAGTGCATCTACCGTCTCAGGGATTTTATGGCGGCCAATAAACGAGAGAAAGAGGTTCTGAGTGGTATAGTCAGGAAGCCTGATCACGAGGTTTCCGTTCAGATCGGACAGAGAACACTGATCGCCTCCCCAGCACCAAAGGGAAGCAAATGTAAAATCAGAATAGACGGGGAACTGTGCGGTGTATTGATTGATGACCGAATAATGGTCAATAGTCATTCTAGAGAATGATGGAAATTCTGGCAGTGCTAGAATCATGCAGGCTGATTTCTCTTGGCGTGATATCAAACAGGTCTCGAACTGGTGTGTGGAGGAAACCTCTTGTCGAAGATTCGGAGACGTTAGTCACTGTGCAGGTATTCAATCATACCTACAATCGATACCTAAACCACACAATGGTTGAGCCTTTAATAAACCCCTTCCAATGGGGAAGGGGCTGGGGTGGGCTGTTTTTGATCTTATCTTGATCTTGCTAAAATCCAATCAAAACCAGCCCCTTTCTCTTTTTAGTACACAGTCAGAATCCTCTCAGAATCGGATGGCGCGGTCGCTAACGGTGCTTCATCGACTGTCGGTTGAGGCTTTTGGGACGGTTCTGGATCGACTGCTGGTTTTCGTCTTGGATGGCGGGTGGTGGTTGTGTTGGTCGAGGGAACTTTGCGTTTTGGGGTGGCTGGCGCTTTTTTGGCTTTCACCTCAGAGAGAGGGCTTGGTTCTTCTGTTGGAGTTGGCGTTTCCAGGGTGTGTGCGTCGTGGTAGCGGATCTGCCCCGTTCGACTCTGAGAAATCATTTCTCGCTGGAACAATTCCGTGATGACCACCTCAGGATCAACGTCCGTGCGACTGTGAAAATAGGTGCGGATGCTGTTGAGGAGTGCCACACGCCGTGCAGGGCGGTTGCGCTGATCGGCAATATGGGCCGCATAATATTCGTCCGCTGGCAGGCTCTCTGGGGTGGTTGTGGGGGCCATGGGTGCTGGCTGCTCAAGCACCACAGGCATTTCCTGAGGGGAAACCACTGCCGTATCGGGGGTGGGTACGGGGGGCAAGTCCCTGAGCAGCCCTGCACGAACGCGATCGCGGTAGATTACCTGCCCCCCCTTTCCGAGGCTCAACACGCCGCGTTGTATCAGTTCTTGGAGTACGGCATCGCCTTCCACGTGGGCATTGCCCTTGAAGTACGAGCGGATGCTGTTGAGCAACGTCAAGCGTCGAGCTGGTCGAGTACGTCGGCCGATAATGTGTGCCGTGCAGTAGTCTTCCACTGCGTTCCCGAGGAGAGGATCGTTTACTTGCGTGGTTTCTTGCGCGGGGGTGTCGGCGCCGAACTCTGGGTAGGTATTGCCATCGAATCGATCTGCTTTGCGTCCTGCACGGCGTAGCATGTCCAGTAGATAATCGAGATCGGTATCACGGGAGAGTACCAGAAACTCTGTTTCGGGGGGCATCTCTGCGAGCAAGCGACCGGCCCAAAAGGTCAGACCGAAATCGGCTGCGTTTTTTCCCTTGCGATCCATGGATTCAATGGACAACCGTCCCTCCACCAAGGCGGGTGCCAGTTGTGTGATCTGACTCAAGTGGATTTTGGGTTCAAAACCTCCGTAACACACCACCACGCGGGTAAAGTAAGCCACCGCTTGGGCAAGTTGTGCCAATTGGGATGGGCAATTGTCGAGGTCGATGAGCAACGCACGGGGCGTAGAAACCGATATGATATCCAGGATGATATCCATTGTGTAGAGAAATTGGGGCGGGAGACCTCAGATACAGGCCGCGTATCCGAGGTCAGAACAAAGCGGTTTACGTAGAACTCCGTGTTCTGTGCTCGTCGCGAGAGAAGTAAATCGGTCGGACGTTGGTTGCTGTATAGCCACCTTCTTTCTGGTCGCTTTCTTTTAGGTAGAACTCAACGATGGTCTCACGGTTCTGCATATCGTCCTGCGTCAGCCCTTCTGCTATCTCGTTGACGTGGCAAAAAACACTGCGATACGGAGAATCGGGATCACGCTGATCCGTGACCCAAAGGTTGGGATTTACGCTACGAATGAAACGCAAGAAGCCATATCCTTTGTCTGAGAACCATTTTGTGGGTACGCCACGCACGCAGGAACCAGAGACGCCCCATTCGTTTTTTGGCTCGTAGGAAAACGGCAACAAATCGGGGATCAGATATCCGTTATAAAAGGCATCGACTTGTCTCGTGAGCTCACGTGAAATATTCTGGAAGGCGAGCAATTCTACGCGAGTACCCTTGTCTTGGAGGGCACCCACCACTTGCAGGAAATCGCCGTCCCCTGTCACGAGCAAAACCTGGTCCAGATGATCCCCTTGGAGCATCGCATCCACGGCGAGGTCTAAATCTGCATTCACCTTGGTGGTGATGTTTCCTTCCTCGTCTTTGTAGCGACGCACTTCCTTGACGACAATCTTCCATCCATAATCACGCACGGTTTGTTGATAGGCGCGTGTTCTGCGGGCATACTCTGGATCAGACTGTGCACGCTCACGATCAAAAGCGAGGTACGTATTCAGGCGCAACAAAAGCCCATTATCACGCGCTGCAAAACGGCGCAAAATATCATAGCGCATATAATAGCCGCCATTCATTTTAATATTCTCGGCGTCCACAAAAACGCCGACACGTAGACCTGAATTCAAAGGACCTCCGAAAGCGATTTAAACAACATGGGAAACGACATATTCAAGAACAGGACAGAATGACTTGTTCCGTTCTTCACACAACGAGACCACGCCCATACAAAGCCATATAGCGAACGCCACATAAAAGGATGACAAGTCAAAAAGGTCAACCTCTCAACACACCCCTCTCCGCTTCATCGGAGAGGTGCTTAAGCTGAAAACCAGATAACCATTTTATGGTGCGCTTGCTATACAAAACAGGTTTATGAGAAACGGTAATGCTTCTCAACCGGAGAGACAATTTCCCATGTGCAAGACAATCCGGCAGGAAAATGAACCAGATCACCGGACACGAAACGCATTGGCTCTCCTCCCTCTGGCGTGACCACGACTTCTCCAGCAAGAAAATAGCACGTCTCCTTGGTATCGTAGACCCAGGGGAAGCGCGATACTTCTTTTTTCCAAACAGGCCAATTGTAGACGCCCAACACTTCTAGTTTCACGGGCGAAGGGTTGTGTTCTACTGTTGGTTTCAGCACACTCATCGAGTTCTCCGAAAAGAGGGGGTAGACAGTCTCTTAACGATGCTGAAACCATTGACGAATACGCAGTGCATCCGCTTGACAACCGTATTTGGCGGGATTATCCAGCAACGTGAGGATGACAGGTACACCATTCATCTGGACTTGCATCACCAAACAATGTCCTGCTTCGCTGATATAACCAGTTTTGCTGAGACCTATATCCAATTCGCCATTTCTCACCAGGCGGTTGGTGTTGATAAACAACGTTGGACGTTTTTTTCTTCCCACACCGGCTTCGTAGGAAGCGGTGGTCGTAATTTCATGAATCGAATCGTACCGACGGGCAGCACGTACCATTTTGACCAAATCCTCGGCCGTGGAGACATTGGCAGAGTTGAGACCGGTTGGATCGGCGAAATAACTGCTGCTCATTTTCAATTCCTGTGCCTTGCGGTTCATGGCTTCCACACACGCAGCCATGCCCCCGGGGTAGGTACGCCCTAAGGAAGCCGCTGCACGGTTCTCGGAAGACATGAGCGCAAGTTGCAACGCTTCTCTGCGGGTCAGCACGGTACCCACTTGAAGCCGAGAACTGGAGTGCTTCATGTGATCGACGTCTTCTTCTAGGATCTCGATCTCATCATCCATGGGGAGGTTCCGATCGAGCACCACCATCGCGGTCATGAGTTTCGTCACGGATGCGATCGGGGTCACGCGATCGCTGTTTTTCTCGAACAGTGTCTCCCCCGTGTCTTCTTGGACGACCATCGCTTCTGCGGCGCTCACGCGCAGAGGCATGTGCCTCACATGCGCTGGGGGCTCCTCCTCCACGGTGGGTGGCGGTTGAACCGGCTGGCGCACCACGGGAGGGTGTCGCTCTACGACATGGTGCCTGGGAGGGTGTCTAGGCGCCACCGCATGTCGATGGCGGTGTTTTGGAGGGGTCGCCTCGTCCTCGTCCTCGTCCTTGGCGGCTGCGTGGTGCCGCTGAGGGGGGTGTTTCGGGGTGCTGTCCTCGTCTTCGTCCTTGTCCTTGGCCGCTGGATGGTGCCGAGGAGGGTGTTTCTTGCTGTCCTCGTCCTTAGCGGCTGCGTGGTGGTGCCGAGGGGGATGTTTCGGGGTGCTGTCCTCGTCCTCGTCTTTGTCCTTTGCCGCTATCTGGAGTACCGTGTGGTACGCCTCGACTGCCAGCGCATCACTGCACACCAACCAACCCCATGGAACCGGGATCAGCAGGACAACAAACATCGACCACTGGGCCAGCAACGCTATAATTCCCTTGTGCGAACAGTGCATATTCTGTCTCGTTTCGTCAATCGACACCACACACCTACCTCTGGAGAGCAGGTGTATTATCCTGCGAAGCCCCGCGTCCGCAACGCAGCCAAAAGAGATCGCAACGCTTGACCACGATGACTCAAGGCGTTCTTGACCGCTGGCAGCAACTCTGCAGAGGTGCAGTGGTGGGTAGGCACCCAGAAAATCGGGTCGTACCCAAAACCGTATTGTCCCACATGGGTTGTCACCAGCGTTCCCTCCCAGGTTCCCTCACAGACGATCGGTGTGGGATCAAGGGGGTGTAACATACAGACCAAGACACAGACGAATCGGGCTGTTCGTTGTTCTGCGGGGATGTCTCTGATTTCCGAGAGAACCTTCTGTAGATTCGCCTCATCGGTCGCGCCTACCCCTGCGTAACGGGCTGAGTAGATCCCAGGCGCACCCTGGAGCGCATCCACCACCAGGCCAGAATCATCAGCAATGGCGGGTAGACCTGTGCGCAGGGCGGCATGGCGTGCCTTGAGGATCGCATTTTCTACAAACGTAAGCCCTGTCTCATCGGCATCAGAAACTTGAAACTGCGATTGAGGTGCAACGGTCAGGGACAATCCCGCGAGCATTTCGCTTACTTCTCGAATTTTTCCAGGATTGCTGCTTGCCAACACCAGGCCATCGTACAGACGTTTCACAGTCGGTCTCCGCTGTTATCTGCCAAGGCTTCTTGTTGCAGTGCGATCAACCGGGCGATCCCAGACTCGGCGAGTCCCAAGAGAGCATCGAGTTCGCTACGGCAAAAAGCCTTTTGTTCTGCAGTACCTTGTATCTCCACAAAACCACCCGCTCCGTTCATGACAACATTCATGTCTGTTTCTGCGGCAGAATCTTCTTCGTAGGAAAGATCCAACACCGGAACTCCCCCCACCATCCCCACGGAAACGGCAGCGACCATGCCGCAGAGCGGGCTGTTCTGGATCTGTCCGTTGCGCAGCAGAACCCCCACGGCATCGACCAGCGCGACGTAGGCACCGGTAATCGACGCGGTGCGTGTCCCTCCGTCGGCCTGCAACACATCGCAATCGATTGCTACGGTTCGCTCTCCCAGGGCGTCTCGATCGATGACAGCCCTGAGGGATCGGCCAATGAGACGCTGGATCTCGAGGGTACGTCCCCCCTGACGACCGGAGGCCGCCTCACGCATCATACGGGTCGTCGTCGAGCGAGGTAGCATACCATATTCTGCTGTCACCCAACCGCGTCCTGTTCCGCGCAGGAACGAAGGCACACGATCTTCTACGGAGGCTGTGCACAACACATGGGTATCGCCAAAGGCGACCAACACCGAACCCTCTGCATGACGGGTATAACGGCGGGTCAAGCAAATCGGGCGCAAGGCATCAGGCGATCGACCATCGGAACGCACGAAAACACTCCACAGGAGAGAAATGGGAGAAAGCATTTCAGAGAAAACTATTGTAACATGGGTGTGTGACTGACGTTACTGATTTTCCATCTTCGGTTGGTTGCAAGTGATTACTGTACTGCTGCGGTATATCTTTTTGTAAGATTCTATTTCGCCCATTGGGTTCGCTTCGTGATTTCCAAGAAACGCTTGGAGAATAAACAAATCTTTGTTTATGATAGATTTCTGTATTCTGTCTATCATGCCGAATTTGGTGCCGCCTGATTCTCCCCAGAGGCCAGCGTCTGCTATACCAACCGACACCACCACAGGTTTTCTGGCTCTATTTAATAATTTATAAATTCCACCCTCCGAAGTCAGAAGAACGTAATATGGTGACATTTCATAGCCCTTCCAGGGTAGAGAGAATTCGCTAGCAACATAACTATACCTTGCCCCCCCTCCTATACTGGCCAATCCATTCACATCATTGAAAAAGAATGCAGATAACTCGGCAAGCATAGCGCCATAACTAATTCCTGCAATTGCAATATGAGCACACCGACCATGCTTGTCACGGAGATAGCGAATGAAATCCTCAATTTTCGCCAAATCACTTCCGGTGAGTGACAGTCCTAATCGTTGGAAGTCCATTGCGGGACTCTGCGCCTCGACCGACAATGCGTAAACATGGAAACCAGCATCATTCCAATATTTACCAAAACAGTTCGAGTAGTCTTTTCTTTGACACAGCACACCTGCTGGCACACCCCATTTACCGTGCAGAGCAATAAGCACATCTTGCGCTGTCCCTGGGGCAGATTGAAATTCAATCTCAATCCCGTTTCTGTCGAGTAATTTATTATTAGAAATAGAATAACTAGAATCAATTACAGGAGAGAAACCAATGGCAGCCTTTAATGTCTCTAAGGCAGTATCGAGATTTATGTTGTTGACAAGTTGGTCATGCTTCTCTCGATACTTTTCAATGACTGACGCTTTTTGTGACGCACAAGCAAGAGCATCTCGATAGTTTTTATTTGGATCTACAGAAGGATCACCTAACAAGGAACGGTTCATTATGTAACCCAAGTTGCCACCTATGACCACCATCAGAATCCTTCCAAGAGGTAATGGATTAATGTAGCCTTATAGTAATCAATCTATTGGTTGCCGATGGGGAAGTAAAATGGACGAGATGATTATAGTAACATATTGTATC
>CAIJYR010000044.1 GCA_903824965.1 uncultured Thiotrichales bacterium | reverse complement strand
GTTCGTGGAGCCTGGCGTATTGGTAATGCCGAAGGAGTAGCCGCCATTTAGGGTCGAGTTAAATGCAATCGTTGTCCCTGAGTTGGTTGCGCTGAGGAGGGTGTTCGCGCCGAGGCTCACGGCATCGTTGTAGGTTTGATTGCCGGTGGTGGTGATGCTGCCGCCGTTGAGAGAGGTCGTTGTCCCGCCTCCCGTAATATTCAGGCTAGTGAGGGGTGCAGTATTGCCTACAGCCCCCCCGAAGGTCGTAGAACCCTGCGTATTGGTAATGCCGAAGGAGTACCCGCCATTCAGGGTCGAGTTAAATGCAATCGTTGTCCCTGAGTTGGTTGCGCTGAGGAGGGTGTTCGCGCCGAGAGTCACAGAGCCTGTGTAGGTCTGATTGCCTGTCGTCGTGACGCCTCCACCATTGAGCGCGGTAGGGCCTGATCCGATGTTAAGACTGACCAGCGGAGTGCTTCCACCAACGAATCCACCGAGCGTCACGGTGTTGGTCGTGTTGACGGCCAAAGTGTATGCGCCATTGATCGTAGATCCGAAGAGGATCGTCTGAGAACCGGTCGCGTTTACGGTGGTGCTGTTCCCGAGCGTGACAGCTCCGTCATATTCTTGTGGGCCAACGGTGGTAATAGCACCGCCATTGATGGCGGTTGGGCCGCTGACCGCAATGCTGGTGAGGCTGGTTGCACCGACCGCGCCACCGAACGTAGTCAGACCGCTGGTTCCTGTAATGGAGAGACCGTCTGCGTTGGAAGAGGCACCGTTCAGGGCACCCACAAAATGGATCGCACCAGTACCGGCGATGAGCGTGGTCAAGCCACTGTTGCCGAGGGTGACAGCACCTGTGTAGGTTTGGTTGCCCGTCGTCGTGATAGCACCGCCGTTCAGCGATGTGGGGCCACTGATGCTGAGGAGTGTAAGCGGATTGCTATTGCCAACGGTACTGCTGAACAGAGTTGTGCCACTCGTTAAAACGATCATCAGGCTGGACGCGCCGTTGACGGTTCCGCCGAAGGTGATGTTGTTGTTCGCGATGGTTCTGATCGTACTCGTGGCCGCAAGGGTCGTGTTTCCGGTAATACCAAACGTACCGTTGGTAGTCGTATAGGCACCGTTGAGGGTCGTATTTTCGGAGTAGCTTTGTACACCGGTGGTGGTCACACTCTTGAGCGAGACGCTTGTACCGCCTGTGTCTAGGGTGAGGCTTGCGAGAGGATGGGCGTTGCCACCCACCGCAGCGCCAAAGGTCGTTGCCCCTGCGTCGGTCACTTGGAGGGCATAGGCAGTTCCTGGCGATTCGACGGTACTCGCAAAGGCAATCCCTGTTCCAGTCAGGTGGGTACCTGTACCGAGTGTGACCGCATTGTTATACGTCTGTGCGCCGCTCGTTTGGACGGAACCGCCGTTAATCGCAGTCGTCCCTGTCCCATTCAAGGTTACACTGGTGAGCGGTGTCGTCCCCCCTACCGCCGCGCCAAACGTGATATTGCCCGATCCAGGATTGAGGATGAGGTCATACCCACCATTCAGCGTACTCGCAAATGTCACGAGAGAATTGGTGGTATTGATGGTAACAGCACCCGAAGCGGCGAGCGTCACAGGACTGTTGAAGGTAATCGCGCCACTCGCAGTGCTGACTGGGTTGCCAGTGATCGAAATGCCTGTGCTGCCCGCCGTGTAGGACTGTGACCCTGCGATACTCAGTGCTGGCAAACTGAGCGCAGCACCGGTATTGAGAGTGAAAGAGGAAATCGCAGAATTGATGCTCGTGGTACTGAGACCATTCACAGTGCCTGAAACCGAGGTCAAACTTACGGTGTTGGCACCCACGCTGATGCCAGAGGCTACACTAAAAGTACCTGCGTTGGTGTAAGACAGTCCACCGCCGCTCGTAAAGCTCGCAGAGATCGAGGGAATACTGTTGCTGGTCGTGTTGAGCGTTGCGGAGACACCCGTACCGCTCAAGGCGAGGGAACCTGCTGTGATGGCGTTGGTCGTTTGAGTGATGGCACCGCCTGCAACCACGGTCAGGGCGCCCGTAACATTGCTGGTGTCAAAAACAATTCCATTTGTATCAGTAATGTTGGCTGAGGCTGCCGAATCGATCTTGACGGTTCCAAAATCGTTTGCGTTCGTCAACGTGATGGCGTAGTGATTTCCGCCAGTGCCAGCGGTGAGTTCTGTGGTTCCCGAAACCGTCCAGGTGCCGGATTGCGTAATCGGATCATTTTCCGTGAGGGTCACCGCACTCGGCGTGCCGGAACTCGAAAGAATCGAAATAGCACCCAAGACGTTGGCAGTATTGGTCAAAATAATTTGATGCGTACCTACGTTCAGGGACACGGGGGACGATCCGACCACCCATGCTGTGGCTTGGGTGAGGTTGGCGTTTTCTGCAATGGTCACGGACGAGGGGGTGTACGTATCATTGACCGTGAGTGGGCCGAGGATATTGGCTGTGTTGGAAAGGGTAATGGCGGCGTTGGTATCGAGTTCTGTGGTTCCATAGGTCGTCCAAGCGCCCCCTGCACCCGTAGGCTGGGTGATACCGGAGGTATTGACACTGCGGATGGTTACATTGCCAGGGCTTGTGTGTGTACCTGTCTGTGTGATGGTCAGGTTGCCGAACTGGTTATCGTAGCTGTCAAGATTGATCGCTTCGCTGTTGGTCGTAATCAAGGTCACGGGGGTTGCGGTACCGCTGCTCGGTTTGAAATTCCAGAGGTTGCCCTGTGTAATTGCGGCATCCTCTGTGATCTGCACCGCAGAGGGAACGATGGTGGTATCTTGGTTATTGGCGATATTTTGCTGGGTCGTGATGGTGAGGTTGCCGAACACATTGCCCGTTTGGGTCAACGTGATCGCGTGATTAAAGGCATTCAGGGTGACGGGCGCGGTTCCCATCGTCCAAGCGGAGGCTTGTGTGATATCGGCGCTCTCGGCAATCGTCACGGAAGACGGGTGCGTACCGCCGCTGGTGCCGACGATCGCAATGTTGCCAATCACGTTCAGATTGTTGCTGAGGGTAATGGCGTTGCTGCCTGCATTGAGGGTTGTGGTACCTGTGGTGTTCCAGGCTTGTGACGGATACCCATTTCCGCTGCCATAGTCAGTAATGTTGCCGTTGTTTGTCACCGTGACCGTGCCACCCACCAGGGTCAGACTGCCTAATGAGTTGCTCGTGTTAGTCAGGCTGATGGTGCCCGTCGTGCTCGATCCTGCGCTGTTGTAAGCGTGTAGATTCGTATATCCAGCCGTCCATGCGCCCCCGCCGTCTGTGATGGCGTTATGCCCTGTCCAATCCATTGCGTACAGGTTGACCGTATTGCCTCCGGCCAGCACCCGCAGAGAGGTAAAGGTATTGTTGGGGTTCGTGAGGTTGATGGCCCCCCCTTGGCTGTTCAGCGTCGTCTGGCCGTGCGTAACCCATGCCTGGATCTGGTTGATGCTGTTGCCGGTTTGTGTGACGGACACCGTGCCAGGCGTGGGCGCTCCACTGTTTATCTGCGTAATATTGACATCATCAAAATAATTGTTCTGCGTGAGTGTGATGGCCTGATCATTCGATGTCGTAAAATAAAAATGGCCATTGCTCCAGGTCTGCGATGCTTGGGTAATGGGATCGTTCTCACGGATGATGCAATTTTGTCCACCATTGATGTTATAAATGGCGAGTGGGCCAAAAATGTTCTGTGTTTCTGTGGCCGATCCCAATGCAATCGATCCGAATCCAGAAAATGTTGTGGGGTCGGTAGTGTCGGTCGTTTGGATGTTCGAACCGGTTGTCTGCGAAAGGGTATACCGATTGTTCGCGCTCAGCGTTAGTGCGCCACTGATCGACACATTAGAAAGAATTAGGTTAGTATCTGTCTGTATCGATACGCTGGTGGCGGAAGGAATGGCAATCGTTCCCCACTGGTTGTCATGCACAAGCGAAATGCTGCCCGTTGCCGAAAAGGTTGCAGTACCTCCGGTTGCCAGGACTCCCCAACTACCATTTGGGAGAGTTTCTGTGATGTTGCCGCTTAATGCAGAAACGCTTAAGTTCCCAGAGAGGGCGAAATATTTCCACCCATTATTATACCAAGAATACAGATCGACACTGTTCATGTCGACGATGGTGACGTCCTGTCCTCCGTTGACGTTGATAGAACTAAAATCATTGATAGTATTATTGAACAAAATCGTTTTGCCGGTACCGGTTCCACCTTGTACGGTGGTGAGACCGCTCACGACCAATGGGCCGGACTGTGCAATGCTGCCATTGGGTGCAGAGGCATTCAGCGTGCCAGTTAAGGTCATGCCGGGAATGGTCAAACTAGATGCGTTATCGTACACCAAGGAGACGTTGCGCAAAGAAGCGCCACTCAGTCCAGTGATGCTGCCAGCGCCGCTGTTGGTATTTCTAACCTGAACGTCCTGCCAAGTTCCACTGCCAGAGGTCTGTAGGGTGATGGAACCGCCAAAATTATTTCCCTGTCCACCGTATCCTGGAACAGGCCCAAGCAATAGACTGCTGTTGGCCACTGTCACGGTGAAGATAGAGGTGCCGATTACATTGACTATAGATCCATAGCCAGATTGCCAGTTGTAATCATTCTGGCTGATGTTGCCAGCGGCTGTAACCGCGAGATTCCCGGAAATGCTGCTGGTGACACCACTGTTGTAGTACGATCCAAAAATAATTGGCTTTGCATCCAGAAGTGTCACCGTGTGACCCGATCCAATCTGAATGTCCTGAATCTGATTTCCTGCATTGTTCAATGTGATGTCGTTTCCAGAACCGGCGGATACGTAGGTTTGGTGCGGTATATTCAGGGTGGTGGTGGCCAATTGCGTCACTGCACCACCCGCTGTCACGCTCAGGTCAGTGCCGACCGTTACATTGGCCAATTGGACGGATCCAGCCGCATTGATACTCATACTGCTACCAATATTCGCATTGCCCGACTGAGTGAACGATCCACTTCCGTTGACCGTCACATTCATGGTGGTGCCAGTCGTGATACTGCCAGTCTGCGTAACGGTTCCTCCTGCATTAATCGTGAGATAGGATCCGGTGGAGATCGTGCCCAAGGCCATGGCACCGCTGTCGTTGATCGAAGCGTAGGTGCCGTTCTGGACGTTCGCAGAAAATGTTCCGGCAAAATGATTGTTGTATGAAGAGAGATCAATATACGGTGCCACTGTACCAAAGCCACCACTGTTCGCCGTGATCGACGTGTTTCCCGTGATCAACAACGCACCTGTACCCAGAACCGGCCCATAGCTTGTGAGGCTGACATTACCAAGGGCTACCGAATTGCCAACACTGTTATTGCCTACCTGAATGGCATTGACATCGGCCAGAGTGACATCGTTTCCTTTGAAAAATACCTCATTAAAATTGGTCGACGTGTTGGTAATGGTAATATTACCACAGGTGCTGACCCCTACATTACAGGCATTCAGGAGGGTATAACCAGGCGACGACGTAGTACCAATGTTGATAAGGGTGCCACTTGGGTTGGTGAGGGCGGTTCCGCCAGAATACACCTGTAGATTTCCAGTGGCGGTGATCTGACCGAGTGCGAGACCCGCTGTCGTCTGTGTTCCAGCCAATGCGGTCTGCGCGGAATTAATCGTAATGTTATTGCCCGACAGCGGCCCCGTCGCAATGGTTCCTATCGTATTCCGCGCACCAAAGGTCAGTACGATATTGCCGCTTCCGGCATCGATCAGGCTGGCCGGATTGGTGAAGTTAGCGGTTCCTGAGGTTGCGGTACAACCAGAACAAGCGTTATTGACATCCAGTTCTATATTGCTATTGTTGCTCTTGAGGCTGGCGTTGACCAGGATACTTCTGCCAGCCGTGAGGGTCAGCGATCCTCCTGTGATATTCACGTTGCCGCCGACGGTAATATCTTGGTTTGCCTGAAGGGAAAGGTTGCCTGTACCCGTGATCCCCTGTGTGCTATTCACGGTACCAACAGCCAACGAACCACTGTTGTTTGTGAACGCGAGGCTGCCGACATTTGCGGCCAGGATGCCAACCGTATTGGTACCCGCCGTCAACGTGTCACTTGTCCCCGAACCTCCGAGCAACAACAGGTTGGTTGCGCTGAGGGCACCGCCTGAACTTTCGGTCACACTTGAAGACGAGCCAGGTGTTAAAACGATTGTACCGCCAGTCGCGCTCAGCGTACTGTTGATCGCGATGTTGCCATTGGCGGTCAACGTCAGCGTGCCACTGCTCGTGCTCGTGATGCCCTGTGCAATCGTGATGCCCCCACCGGTCGAAATCAGGCTCACATTGCCCGTTGCACTGGTGCCACTGACGGGGGTGGAGAGGTTGTGCGTACCCGTGGCAATGCTGCCCGCACTCGTATAACTCAAGCTCGCAACACCGCTTCCGTCAACGACAGAAATGTTGGTGGTGGGGTCGGAAATCGTCACATTGGCAGCGCCTGTGAACAAAACAGACGTCACCGTTGACAAACCGAAAGAAGCAAGCGTAGTGCCACCGCCGGAGAGCGTATAGGGCAACGCACTGTCGGCAATCAACGATCCGCCGCCAAGTGATGCGTAGGTACTATAGAGCCGAGACGCCAGGCTCGATGCACTCGTGATGTCTGCAGCCGAGTTGATCACCAGGTTGCCAGCCGCAATGCCAAGACCTGTCAGCGTATTGCCAGCGCCCGTGTTGGTTAGCGAGGCACCATGATCGGCGGAGTTGGACGAGGTTTGTCCGGTCAGCCACAGCAACACATTGCTGTTGGCGCTTACAATAGGACTGTACGTAATCCCTGCAACGGTCAGTGCATTGGCTGGTAAGGTTGTATAAAAAGTACCATCTGCATACACACTCGCGGTGCCGATCCGCGCTCCGCCACTCGCGATGGCAATACCCGTGGTGATCGTTGGAGTGTTGCCAACCGTCCCACTAATCACCTGCGGCGCGGATCCATACCCTGGCAGCGTGTTGAGGTAGGGCACCGTGCCGCTGCTCATGCTCCAGTTGCCGTCGGGGAGACTAAAACTCGTAAAATTCGCGACCCCAGCGGTGGATGTCATCGAGTTCGTACCAGACCCGCTCCCTCGCACAGACGATGTACCAGAAGTTGTTGTATTCCAGACGTTGTTGCTGCCATTAACCGTGGCGGTATTGACGCCAACCAAACCACCACTGCTGCTTGACGTCGTACTGTACACTGTCCCCGTTGCGATGCTGTTGTTGATGGTGACGGTTGCGGTATTGGCAAGACCGACCAGACCACCGACCTGCGAATTGCCATTGACAGAACTCGTAGCAAGACCGTCCGTAATCGTTAAGTTATATGCAGACCCAATCAGACCACCCACCGTAGAAGCAGACCCAAACACTGTTCCGGTGGCCATCGACCGGGTAACATCCATCCTGAGGTCTGTCCCGATCAAACCACCCACAGAACTGCGACCCGTGATTTGACCAGTCGCATAGCTGTCAGAAACGGTTCCGCCAGAGGTGTTGAATTCGCCCACCAGACCACCGACAAAATCGAGTGCCTGAACATCGCCAGTGGCAAAAGTATAGGCCACGGTAGAAGAGACCACGTCATAGCCTATCAAACCACCCACCATGCTCGCATTGGGCGCATACACATTGCCCGTTGCATAGGTGGGTGCAGTCACGGTGCCGTTGATGTACCCTGCGTTCGCGCCAACGAGACCTCCAACACAATAAACATTGTTCGCAGCCGCATCGGAGACGTTGCCCGTAGCAAAACTGCGCGTGATGGTGCTCTCGGAACCCGTAGCACTGGTGTCGTACCAATTGGCACCAACAAGGCCACCGACGACGCCACCATAACCGTTCGTAGAGCTGTTGTTGGAAACATTTCCGGTTGCGTAGGAATCTTGAACGATGATTTTGCTCGTACCGGTTCCGGCCCCCCCCCCCACTTGGGCACCGACCAGGCCACCCACGGCGGCTGCATCTCCCGTGATGGTGGCGCTCGAATGACTGCCGACGATGACCCCTGCCTGTATTCCGAAAGGGCCACCCGTTGTCAGCGTCGTTCCATCTGGGTTCTTCGATTGATCGCCCCAGTTGACACCGACCAAGCCACCGACATAACTGTAATAGCTTGCGCTACTGATTGGAGCACTCGCATAGCCAGTAGTGCTTCCCGTAGACGTAACCGATCCTGTCGAATAGCTATTCAGGATCAGACCGCCATTCATACCCGCCAAAGCACCCACTTGTGTACTACCACTGATACTGACGCCCGTTAAGCCAATGTTGCGAAGGATTCCCTGGTTGAGACCAACCAATCCTTCACCTCCATGACTGGCATTGGAATCTGTGATGCTAAGGCCACTGATCGTATGACCCAAACCATCGATCGTCCCCCGAAAGGCGGTGCTCGTTGGATAAGCCGTGCCGCCGATGGGTGTCCAATTCCCGCTGAAGCTCAGGTCTTGGCCCAGGACATAGTTGCCAGTCATCGAAACACCCGCCAACGTAGACTGGTCATTGATAACGCTATAACTGGCACCGTTGATGCTGAGCGATCCCGTGTTGGGGTCGGTGAAATTGACTTTGCCTGCAAACGTCCCGTTGGAGTTAAAACCAGCGATGATCTGTCCGGTCAGCGTTAGATCGTGACCACCGGCTGTTAAATTATTGAATGTATAAGTAGGCGTTCCTGCTGTGGTGCCATCGCCCCCTGCACCCGATCCGAGGAGAAATTTCAACTTGCCTGGGTTTGGTGCGGTCAAGGTATTATTAAGGTAATAATTACCCCCAGCAGAGAAGGTCAAGGTGCTGCCATTTGACCAACTCACGGCGTCGTTTTGCGTGATGTTGCCAGTTGCCATCACCACAACGCTGCCCGTCCCTAGTGCACTCACCAGGGTACTTGCGGTAAGAAAGGAACTGCTCGCGCTGGCTGCATAGGGACTGCCGGAACCGCTGCTGACATTTGAACTGCCGCCAATGGTGAGGTCATTCGGGTCTAGTGACCAGGTTCCCCCCTGTCCGTGGCTTGCACCCACGTCGATCGTCGCACCATCGAGCACGAGCTTGTGCCCCGACGTCTCGATGGAACCCCCATCGCCGCTCTGTACACCCCCACGCGCCCTGGCCGTACCCTTAAAAGTGTTGGTTTGACCAATGGCCGTGATACTGCCCCCGTGACCCTTTCGGGTCGCCGAGGCATTCAGGGTCGATGCGTGATCCACCGTGACCGTGCGTGTCTTCCAGTCGCCGAGTGCAACTGTCCCGCCTCCTTGGGTACCTGTTGCATGGAGGTTTGTGTTCGTAAGGGCCACCTGGTCGCCTGTGACCGCAACCGCACCACCCTTGCCTTCGGTACCGCTTGCGTCCACAGTCGCGTTCGTGAGGCTGACCTGCCCACCCTGCACCGAAACCGACCCACCCGTTGTGCCCCCGGTATTGATCGATCCGTTCACATTCACAGGGCCACTCGCCGACAGCACCACCTCACCCCCCTGGGTGCTGAGGCTGTTCGCTTCGACGTGGCCACTTAGGTTGATCGCGCCCGCGAGCAACGTGTCCATCGCCTTGGCCGTCAAAAGGACGCGCCCACCCTCGGCCCGGATCATGGCCTTGTTCTCGATGAGCGTGTTGACCGTAGCAGGATCGACCTGCACAGAGACCTTTTCGCCGATCTGCAGGGTCACGGTTTCGCCCGCAGCCAGCACCACCGTACCCATGTGCGCCGCGATTACGCCTTCGTTCCGCAAGGTCGGCGCAAGCAACGCTACATACCCCGCATCCGCCGCCGTGATGTTCCCTCGATTGATGACCGACGCAGTCGACCCATTGCGCTGGAATCGGTACTTTCCAGCCATAAAGTCGCTGTCCTTGAGATCCATCGTGGACGCCGTGATGCCGCCAACGTTGACCTGGGCTCCCTCCCCAAACAAAATCCCCGACGGATTGATCAAAAAGACCTGACCGTTCGCCGAGAGCTTGCCCAAAATCTCCGACGGGCTTTGGGTGGTGACGCGGTTTAAAATCACCGCATTTGCATTGGGTTGGTGGAAGTTGACCTGCGCTTGGTTCCCAACATTGAAAGTTTGCCAGTTGACAACAGCCCGCGAACTCGATTGAGTCACGTCCAATCGGCTACCTGACTGGCTCATCGAGACCGAGCCAGCCGTGGCAACGCCTCCCTGTGGCAAAGCATTGGCCGCAGGACCAGCACATGCAGGAGAAACCAGCGAGGCGAACGTAACCCCCACGAGCGCCACCTGTACAGCGGTACGAAGCGCGTGCATCGGTTTTCTGGGGGCTTTCAGTGCAGCGATGGAGTACTGCCGTGGTGTAGCCATGGTCGTTCTTCCCAATGGAAAATCTTTCAAGGTAGGATGACTGAAAAGCGTACTCGTGGAGGCGGGAGATATCTGTGATAAGTGCACAGAATTAAAGGTGCGCTGCTAGAACGGGCACCCCAGACAGTGTATCGGCATTTTGGGCACGGTGGCGTAGGGCGTGATCCATCAAGACCATGGCCATCATCGCCTCGGCAATCGGGGTCGCACGGATACCCACGCACGGATCATGACGACCCTCTGTGACGACTTCTACGGCGGCCCCCGTTCGATCGATGGTGCGTCCAGGTAAACGTAGACTGGAGGTCGGTTTTAGGGCGATACTGGCTACAATGTCCTGCCCCGAACTGATGCCACCCAGGATGCCACCAGCGTGGTTCGATAAAAACCCCACGGGACTCATCTCGTCACGGTGCTCGCTGCCACGTTGGAAAGCAGCGGAAAAACCATCGCCGATCTCAACACCTTTGACAGCATTGATGCCCATAAGTGCGTGGGCAAGATCAGCATCCAAGCGATCAAAGACAGGCTCACCCCAACCAGGGGGAACCCCCCTCGCAACGACTGTCACCCGCGCACCTACGGAATCACCCGACTTACGCAAGGCATCCAAATAGGCGGCCATTGCCTCGACCTTGTCGGGATCGGGACAAAAAAACGGGTTATGCTCAACGCTCTCCCACACCACCCGCTCCGCACAAATGGGGCCAAGGGAGGCGAGATAGCCGTGTATTTCGGTGCCGTAGCGTTCTCGCAACCATTTTTTGGCAATGGCTCCGGCGGCCACGCGCATGGCGGTTTCTCGCGCTGAAGCGCGTCCTCCTCCTCGGTAATCGCGTATCCCGTATTTTTGCTGGTAGGTGTAATCGGCATGGCCGGGACGAAAGCGATCGGCCAGTTCTGCGTAGTCGCGTGATCGCTGATCAGTGTTTTCGATCAACAGTCCGATGGGGGTTCCTGTGGTGCGTCCCTCGAACACACCGGAGAGGATGCGCACCTGATCTGCTTCACGACGCTGGGTGGTATGGCGTGAAGTACCCGGACGGCGTCGATCCAGGTCATGTTGCATGTCTGGCTCGGACAGTGTAAGCCCAGGAGGACAGCCATCGACCACAGCACCTAATGCGGGGCCATGACTTTCACCAAACGTGGTGACGGTGAAGAGCTTACCAAACGTATTTCCAGACATTGGATTCTTTTGATTTTGAGCACGCCCCTCCCCTGAAAGGGGAGGGGTTGGGGAGGGGTGGTCTGCTGGGTTTGACTTTATCTTGATTGGTGTTGTTATTTATTAATGCTATTAATGCTGTTAATGCTATTATTTATCAGCTGTTAGTTCTGCGACTTATTAGAATCTGTGTTCTGAAAAAGAAAAAGAACAAAACCAGCATCCACCTCTCCCCAACCCCTCTCCTGAAAGGAGAGGGGCGATCTGACAGTCAAAACAACATTGTGTCTTGCGGCATTGCGATTTGTGGTGCTGAGGGTGGGAAAGACATCAATGCTGCATCTTAGCGAGACGCTTTGCGGCGAGTTGTGCTGCCGTGCTGTTCGGGAAACGGGCCACAGCGTCTTCTAGGCACTTTTTGGCCTCGGCGGTTTGGTTGAACTCGTCGTGAATATACCCAAGCTTGAGCAGCGCATCCGCCGTTTTTGAAGAGTTTGGATAGGCATCAACCACCCGCTGAAACTCAGGCATGGCCTCTTTGAAACGACGGGTGGTGTAATACGCTTCCCCAATCCAATACTGGCCATTGGAGGCAAGTGCACTCCCGGGATACTTCTGCAAAAACACACGGAAAGCCTTGGCCGCTTCGTCATAGCTGCCGGAACGCAACATACCAAAGGCACTGTCGTACTCGGGCTGCTCCCCATGTGCACCCGTTGCCGCAGACGGCGCGACTGCAGGTGGCTGCGTAGGAACCACCACGGGGGTTGCAGGTAAGACTACTGAAGGCGCAGACGGGGGTGCCCCCATCGACGTAGACGGATAACCAGCCCCCGGCGGTGCCTCCACCGGCATAGACGGATAACCACGCCCCTGAGGTGCCCCCATCGAGGCAGACGGATAACCGCTCCCCTGAGGTGCCTCCACCGGCGCAGACGGATAACCACGCCCTTGAGGTGCCTCGACCGGCGCAGACGGATAACCACGCCCTTGAGGTGCCCCCATCGAGGCAGACGGATAACCACGCCCCGGCGGTGCCTCCACCGGCGCAGACGGATAACCGCTCCCCTGCGGTGCCCCCATCGACGCAGATGGATAACCGCTCCCCTGGGGTGCATACGGAGGAAGACTCGATGGATAAGCACCACTAGGCGTAGCAGCACCTATCGGCGCAGACGCAGCCATCTCCCGTTGGCGTGCCTGTAACACTTCCAGGGTATGGCCTTGCAGCTCCAGATCGCCGCGTAATTGCTGAACCTCTTGTTCTAGGTTCTGCACCTGTTGCAGCAGATCCATAATGGCTTGGTTCATGCCATCCATATTGACCGTAGGGGCTGCCCCTACGGGCAGTACGACCAAGCCTACTGCCAAAGCAATCGCAACGCGCCGAAGAAGTGCCATCATTGTCTCCGATAGATGATCTCAACACGACGGTTGAGCTTCCAAGCCGACTCATCGTGTCCAACGGCAGCAGGCCGTTCTTGGCCGTAACTCACCACTTCCACCTGATTCGGGGCTGCACCACTGATCTGTAGCAACTGACGCACCGACTGTGCACGGTGCTCACCCAACGCAAGGTTATACTCGCGGGTACCCCGTTCGTCCGTATGGCCCTCGACCGTCACAGACATCGCTTTGTTGTTTGCTAGGTATTGCGCATGGGCAACCAGGATGGCGCGGTCTTCGGCACGTACATCGCTTTTGTCATAGTCAAAATAAAACACCCGTTTCGATAAGGGACTGGCAGGATTGTCAAACCCTCCTCCCATGCGATCTTCAGGGCTGTACTCATGCCCACTGACCAACGGTACAGCAAGTGTGTTGCCATCGCCCAGCGTCCCTGTACTGCTCGCAGAGGCAGTACCGTTTCCAGCCGACGCACCCTCAGTGGTTTGTTCCGTGGAACAGCCTACCATCAGTATCGCGGACAAAACCAACAGCAAAAACCATCGAGCACGCACAGTATGTGCCATTTTTATTCACCCAGTTGTTTGTTGAAGGGGCCCCACGTCGGTTCACGGACATCACCTCCGCCCTGTATCTCCAACGATTGTGGGGTACGACCATCTACCGAAACCACGCGCAACGCACCCTGCGATGCATACACAATCATCGTTCCGTTGGGTGCAAAACTCGGGGATTCATCCAAATTGGTGTGGGTCAGCTCACGCAAGCCCCCCCCACCGCTCAATTCCATGACTGCAATATGGTTCTCTGCACCATTGCCGTGAACGAACACAATCCGACGACCATCGGGAGAGAACTTCGCACCGGCATTGTAGCTGCCCTCAAAGGTGATGCGTTCCGGACTCCCACCCCCCACAGGCATCCGATAAAGCTGGGGTGATCCTCCTCGGTCAGAAGTGAACAGGATAGCACTTCCATCGGGCGACCACGTAGGCTCCGTATTGATGTTGTTCGTATTCGTCAAGCGTCGTGCGGAATGACTCTCCAGATCAACGATATAAATCTCAGGGTTGCCATCCTTGGAGAGAGAGACCGCCAAACGACGCCCATCGGGAGACCAAGCAGGTGCGCTGTTGGTCCCCGGATACTCCGCCACAATGTCGCGCCTCCCTGTCAGCATGTCTTGGACGTAGATCACAGGACGACGACTTTCAAACGAGACATAGGCCAACCGTGCACCCTCCGGCGACCAAATCGGCGATAATATCGGTTCCTTGGAAGTCAGGATAGAAGCCGGATTGTACCCATCGGCATCCGCAACCTGCAACGTGTGTGCATTGTCATGCCGACCACGACGAGCGCCAGCCACCACGTACGCAATGCGGGTATCGAAGGCACCTCGGTCGCCAGTCAATTGTTTATAAATGAGGT
The DNA here is from genome assembly GCA_903824965.1 of uncultured Thiotrichales bacterium. Taxonomy (GTDB): domain Bacteria; phylum Pseudomonadota; class Gammaproteobacteria; order CAIRSR01; family CAIRSR01; genus CAIRSR01. The sequence continues at coordinate 1,151 of CAIJYR010000044.1, read as the reverse complement.
CGGCGATTTTGTGGGCAACCCGACGCAGGTTTTCGTTCGGGCCTACGTTGATGCTCAATCCGGTAAGGCGAGCATCATTGCCCCTCTTAAAGACATCAAGCAATTCAAACTGAACGATATACCCCGCACCCGATCGCTGCACAAGACCTATCACGAGGTTCGCGGTTCCAAGTAGACGCCAATCCTCGACATGCACTTCGGCGGCGGTATGTGGTTGGGAGATAAGGTCGTGTTCGGCCAACGGTGCAAAGCGGCCACTGCGCTTCAGATCGGAGGCGATGATGCCCGCCAGGTTGACGGGCACAGGCACCGGACTGTCAAACCCAAAAGGCACCACTGCAATAGGCAGTGCTCCTTCCTGGCCTCCATTGATGTCGATATTGATGGCATGGACGGGGAACACGACAAACCCCATCAGAAGGAACAAACACAATGGTCTCAGGACTCGTGTAAACACAGTTATCTCTCACGTGGCTTAAAATTGAAATGAATGGCTTCTCGGACAAACTGATCGGCCAGCCTTGGATCGGAGGGAAGTGGCAGGGGTGAGGCCCTGTTCACGGCCAATTCTACGGATCGTACATAGGCCGCATCACCACCCGTACAATGCTTCACAACAACGCTGGCCACCGCACCATTCGACAAAACGCTCACAGAGACATCACACACAATGTTGTGTTCGGAACCCATCGGCCTCAACCAGCTACGCTCCACCTTACTCTGGATCATACCCTTGTAGCGTTCGATGACCCCCTGATCTTGGCGTGCTTGTTCGCCCTTGGCAGCGGCTTCGGCACGTCCTTGCGCTTCACGATCCAGTTGCTCCTTGAGGTCGTTCTCTGCATCCTCCTTGTTCCGTGCCTCTTCTGCGGCCTTGCGCTTCGCTTCCGCCTCGGCTTTCTGACGCTGCTCCTCGGCGGCAGCCTTGCGTTTGGCGTCTGCTTCGGCTTGCTGACGCTGCTCTTCGGCAGCAGCCTTGCGTTTGGCGTCTGCTTCGGCTTTTTGACGCTGCTCTTCGGCAGCAGCCTTGCGTTTGGCGTCTGCTTCGGCTTTCTGACGCTGCTCTTCGGCAGCAGCCTTGCGTTTGGCGTCTGCTTCGGCTTGCTGACGCTGCTCTTCGGCAGCAGCCTTGCGTTTGGCGTCTGCTTCGG
>CAIJYR010000043.1 GCA_903824965.1 uncultured Thiotrichales bacterium | reverse complement strand
GTCGTGGCGGACGCAGGGCGGCGCGGGCGCCGAAGGCACGGCATGTCGCCAATTTTTCGCTCCCGACGGCGACTGGGATGTCCCAGTCGGGTATCGCGAAAAATGGCGACTTCCCTGATGATCTGATTCTGATGCTGATTCTGATGCTGGTTCTGATTCTGGTTCTGATTATGCTTTCTGTTCCCCTGCAAACCATCTCGAAATCATTTGGAGTACCTGATTCGGTTCTATGGGCTTAGGGAGATGGTCATGGCAGCATTTTCCTCATGATGATCTCCAAGAAACTTCAACATCGATTGGCATTGCTGCAATGAGGTCTCGTATGTTGTCCAACCCAAGCAGGATGGCATCCATGTTTGTCGCTGTGTTCATGCCATCGCGTAGCGGTAACAATTGTTCTTCTAGCTTGGCACCTATCTCCATCAGATCGGTGAGGCCAAAAAATGCTGCGACCCCCGCAATAGAATGCAAAGCATGCAATACAGCACGCACCCTCTGGATGGATTCTTTCGCACTACCCTGTTGAAGACGACGCACATCGTGCTCCATGGTAGGCAATTGTTTGGCAATTTCTTGCATGAACATTTTAAACCGCGCATCCTCCCTGTGAGCATAACTCCCTGACAACCAACCCAACATCACACCCTTGGCTGTGGGACTGACCTTAGACCAAGCAGCGACCTGAACACGCGGATCCCCAAAATGGGTAAGTAAGAAATCACGCAGAAAACCCCGCAGCCCAGGTTCAGCCCTCTGTTGCTCGAAAGGTTCTAGGAGTGCGTCGGCCAGTTGTGAGGGAAAGTGGTTGGTGAATCGGGGTAGGTTGCCCTCCTGATCGCACACATTGTCCAGGATAGCACGCAGTTGTGTAAGTGATAGCCCTATTTCTGTAGCGTGACGCAAGTATTGTAGCAGGTGATCGAGTCCTGCTTGGACAAACCCATGGTTTGTGATGTCACTCGTAAAACCAAGCGATACGCACAAATCACGCAAGGGAACATTGCCTTGGTAGAAATGCGTTGCAAACACAGAGGGACCATCCGGATCTAGCAATCTGAATTGGACGCAGCGATCCAATAAAGCACGCAAAGGAGAACGCATACTCTTCTGTAGCCGATCTTTGATTTCTGTTCCCCATAAAGAAACAGGCTTTGGATAATAGATAAGAAAAGTATGCAACAAGGCTTGCAAAATGCTACTGTTCGATTGACGATCGAGCCAAACCAACCAAGCACGCACAAACCCCTCATGAGACGCTAGTGGACTTTCCTCCGCCACAGAAGAAAAGAGGAACCATGGTACCCGTTTCAGAAGACGTTTCGAGAGACCATCTAGCGTTCCGTGTTCACGAAAGTGGGCTGTGACCAATCTGCGGCTCTCTTCGAGATCGGCGTATTGTATAGGCATCCACTGCGCAACGACCATTTTCTCAATGGTCTCACGAGAGCTTGCCAATCGAAAGAGCGGTGGAAGGTTGACCGGAAAGGAAAAAACGGCCGTATGCTGCGCGAGTGCGCGTTTCAGACTCATGATAAACCTCTCCACACATCCCTCTCTGACGTGCATCGGAGAGGGGTAGAATCAAAAGACAGCGCGTCTTATGGCAATGGAACATCATGCAGTTTGAGGCTCACCTGATCCAGTTCATGAAAAATAGTTGGAATGGCTTCGGGTAGTTGCGAGTTTGTCATAATAAACCGGAGTTCAATACGACGATTTACAGGTTCGTTTGTGGGTTGTTCGTGCATCACAACCGGACGATGTTGACCATACCCACTGACACCAAAGATGGGCTGGTTCTTTTGGTTTCGTAACGAACCAAGCTCGCTCTGTACCCGCAAATCCACATCCTGAAGGATGGCTTCAAAGGTCTTGATTGCACGCATACCAGAAAGCTGTAAGTTGCTTTGGTAGGCGTTACTCCGACCAACCTGCACATTGTCCGTGTGACCTTCGATAAAGACCGCATCCAAGGTTCCAGGGTGCCATTCCCGATCGCTACAAAAAGGCAGACGCAAAGGTTCTCCTGGCGTACCCGCATAGCACGGGAGATGCCTTTCTAATACATTGGCAAGCTTTCTTAGGTTATTCTTCCCTTCTGGGGTCAATTCTGCAGACCCAAAAGGGAAAAGAATCTCATCCGGAAGTCTTAAAATGCCTTGCACAGCATCAATAAAAATGGACAAATGCTCCTGTGTCACCAAATCATTCTTGAGATCCACGAGGAGCTGTATTTGCAAATTGTCTTTCTCACTCAAATAGGTATTGATATTCTGCTGCAGACTTTGAGAGAGGTTCTTTACCTTGCCCAGCAACGTCGCCTGCTCATGCAGATATTGTTCTTGTTGTTTGTTGACTTCTTCCAGTTGTGATCGTTCTTGCGTCGCTTTCTGCAATTCGTTCCGAGAGCTGTCCTGTGCACTTCCCATTCGTGCTGCAAAAATCAAGAGTGCAATAATAAATATAAAGATCAAACTCGACAACAGATCGCTCACTGAGATAAAGAAATCAAACTCAGATTCCTCTGGCGATCTGGTAAATCTTCTCCGATCACGCATTGGGCGATCCTCGTTACTGGGTAGTGACTAGCTTGTGGACAAAGGAATCCATCGATTCATTAAGTATATCCAGCCGATCGTTGAAGGCGCGAAGAAGCTCCCCCAACTGCGTGGATAATTGCTCCATGTGTTCGTCTACGCCACCCACGAATTCTAGTACACGTTCAGAAGAAAATGCGTGTACTTCGCTGTTCAGACGGGAGACAGTATTTTGCATCATCCCATGCAACTGTTCTAGGCGATCATGACCGTTCCCCAAACCAGAGGCCCATTGTTGTTGCATCTTTGTAATCGCGGCTTCAATCTGTTCCGGCGTGCCAGAAATGGCAGAGATGGCTTTCTGGTTCTCAGCGCGAAACTCCTTCATGTTGTCGGACAAACGATCGAATTGCTGAAGGTTCGTATAGATTCGCTCCCCTGCTCGTGCAATCTGCACAGAGGCATCCTGCATGGGAGAGACCAATTTCCCGGACATGCCATTCAGAAAATCGCTCATCGTATCATTCAGATCGTCTAGTTTAGAACCGAACTCACCTACTACACTGCCGAGTTTCTCTGTGATCGCACCTGTGTGGTCATCGAGACCTGCGATAAAGTGAATTACATGCTTCGAGAACTCTGTGAGTCCATTATTTAAGTGGATAAAGGTTTGCTCCAACGAAGTATCCACCTGCGAGAAACGAGCATTGTAATTATGCCAAATCGTGCGCAGTTGTTCATGTGCATTGGTAATGCTTGTAAAGGTCTGGCGTGCACTGTCCTCTACACCTACCAGAGAGGAGGCAACATTTTCCAATTGACGGGTACCCGATTGGAACTTATCGCCAGCGATGGCAATCATCGTGGCGCCGGATTCCATGGCCTCGATCATCTGCATAAAACGATGCTGTGCTTGATCAAACGTCGCCGAGAAATTCTGTATTCCGTCCATGCTAAGACGGGTCGTTTCAGACATGCGGGAAGAATGCCCAAATGCCTGGATCACTTGTTCGGCAGCTTGAGTCAAACTGTTGGCAGCGTGGTAAAAAGTGGTACTGCTCTTGTAAATGATGTCTTGTAGTGCTGCATTGTCAATCCCCAACTGCTGTTGTGACTGTTGCAGAAATTGTGCGCTTTGCTGACCATCGTGGAACGTCTTGAAAGCCGCTAGGCTGATGGTTTCCATCTGCTCAAACAAACGATGCAAATTGCCTGTATTCTCCTCAATACGCCCAAGCGGTTGTTGGACTATCTGGGGAATGCTGGCAAGCAAGTTCTGTAATCCCTGTTGAGACGCAAGCAAGGAAGAAACCATCTCTCCCACTTGCGTTATACCTTGCGTGATGATCTGATCATTCGTGTGAGAGGATTCTGACAACGTACCGATCGTACCCGCTGTGAGCTGGTTGATCGCTGTGACCAGACGATTTCCCAGTTCCTGGCTCGCACGCTCTAATGCACTCACCGCACTCAGCAAACGATTGCTCACCACCGATTCTGTACGCAGTGTGTCTCGGAAATCCGTTAGGAATTGTGTTAATTCTTGCAATACCCCCTCGGGCGTGGTACCGATATATTGCGATTGCCGTTCCAAGACAGAAAGCAGTTGATCCATTTTTGTGGTCGTTTGGTCGGCTGTGCGATTCAATCCGGAGAATACTTCCCGATTCCCCACCGTCCATTGATCGAGCGTACCAGACAGTCGATTGCCGAGTTCACGGGTGGTCTGTTCCAACGTGCTCACCACATTGACCAAATGATCCCCTAGGCTCGACTCAGCGCGAAGGATTTCACGGGATTCCGCAAGGAAGCTTGACAACGTCTGTAGTGCATGCTCTCTCGATGCATCGGCACGTTGTAATTGCCACGCATTTTGGTTCATGCTGGAAACATTCTCAGCGATCACCCCTAATGTCTGATCAAAACGCTGTAAAAGCGACGATAGATTTTCTTGTGTAGCGTCTCTTGCCGTGTGTGTGTCCGTGAGACCCGCGACAAACCGATCCATGGTTCCCCCAAGATTGCCCAACAGCCCTTGCATATGTGTAGACATGGTTTCCTGAATCGTCTTCAGACGATCGGCAGCATCCGATAATTCCGTGCTAGCAAGGCGCAAGGGTATACTTAATTCGCTAACGACGCTCATTAGTTGTGTGACCATTTCTCCACCCGTATGCTGCAGGGTGTCTCGCATATCATTGCGTACCATTTCGCTTTGATCCTTCCGGGCCAACGCCACGGCTGCATTCTGTTCATGAAGAGTAGCGGTCAGGGTGGTCATCCATTCACCCAATCCCATAAATCGTTGATCAATCATACTGCGAGATTGTGTATCATGTTGATCAAAAGTATGTAGGAGGAGGTTGGTGGCGGACAGCATCTGTTGTGTCGTCACCAGGATTCGTTGTGTTTCACGATGATTCTCTTGCATGACAGTATATGCGTGATCCAGTCCTGCAAGAATTCTTTCTAAGGAAGCTACAAAGGTGCCAGAAGATTCTTGTAGGTACACAGACAGTTTTCTTTGCGTGTCATCGAAAGAGTTCTGAACCGTTTGACCCATTTGCTGCCCCACTTGTTGTAGAGCACCGTGGTTGGCTTCTAGGCCACGTTGCATCTCGCGCTGGATTCCCTGCATAGCGATACGCGTCTGATCCAGTCCTGCAAGGATTCTTTCCAGCGCAACCACAAAGACCTCGGAAGATTCTTGCTGGTGTAGAGCCCATTTCCTTTGTGTGTTCTCGAACGAATCTTGTACCGTTTTGGTCACTTGCTGTAGAGCACTTTGGTTGACCTCTAGGCCACGCTGCATCTCGTGCTGAATGCCCTGCATGGCGAGACGTGTCAGCCCTTCCACCATTCTTTCTATCGAGGCGGCAACCGTGTCAGAAGATTCTTGCAGATGCAGAGACCATTTTCTCTGGGTCTCCTCAAAAGCATCGTGCACCGTTTGACCTACTCGCTGCCCCACTTGCTGTAGAGCGCCTTGGTTGGCCTCTAGGCCACGCTGCATCTCGTACTGCATACTCTGCATAGTGAGACGTGTCTGTTCCAACCCCGCAAGGATTTTTTCTAAGGCGACTGTAAAAGTACCAGAAGATTCCTGAAGATGTAGAGACAGTTTCCTCTGTGTATCCTCAAACGAATGGTGCACTGCTTGGCCCATTTGCTGCCCCACTTGCTGTAACGCACCTTGGTTAGCCTCTAGGCCACGCTGCATCTCGTACTGAATACTCTGCATAGTGAGACGTGCCTGTTCCAATCCCGCAAGGATTTTTTCTAGGGCGATTGTAAAAGTACCAGAAGATTCCTGAAGGTGTGTATGCAGTTTTGTATTGGTCTCGTCAAGCGATGCGCGTATGCTCTTACCAACTTCCTGTACAGTCCCTTGTCCTGATAGAAAACCAGATTCTAGAAGATTCTTCAATGTGCTCACGAGGGATTCGTGTTGCTTCCAGATGGCATCTTGGAAACTAGTGATATGAGAGCGCGTATCACTGCGCATCTGTTCGGAGAGTTGTGTGATCAGTTGCTGCAATCCCCATTGATCCGACTGTAATCGTTCATTCTTTTGGCTCACCAGTGCTTCTGTTAATTTCCCAATCGCGCTATTCATAACCGTAGCAATGGAATTGATCTGGGAGGCCGTAGAAGCTTTAGAATGTGCACTCTGTTTCTGCAACTCGGCAAGTTGTGCGACTTGGATTTCGTGGATCTTAATCAAAGCACTGTTTTCAGGCGGAGAAACCTCCAGTACCGATTCTAACAGCTCACTAAATCTGCGTACCAGTCGTAATGTTTTATAACGCCGCCGTTTTTCAAGCACTGAGTAAAGTACAGAAAGGCTGATTCCGACAATGGACGCATTGAATGCGGTGGAGGCACCTCCCATCAACTGACCGAGCGCCAGTTTCATTTCTGCCTCTCCGGCAGTAAACCCTCCCTGCACAAGGAAAATGCCAGACACGAGACCGATGAAGGTACCCAGAATCCCGCCGCGTGCTAGGAATCCAGGAATAGCATCGTACAGACGCGAATCAACATGGGCATGAAACAGGCTGTTTTCATTAAAATACAGCACCGGTTCCGCCAGCGAACGAATAGGCAGGTGTGCATCCGGTCGTGGAACATGCAGATTCTTTAGAAACTCCGCCCAAGGACTTGCGAAAATCTTCATCTCAGGCATTTCAATGCCCGATTGAAAATGTGACCAGTTTTTGACAAAGCCAACTTTCCGCTCCTCGATGGTCATCGTTGACGTGCCGTGGTTCGTTTCCAGCAACGCATTGGCTTTCCGTAATTGTCGAGCAATGTGGCGCGTATGGCGGAAATATGCCTCCAACGAGAGCATGCAAGCGATAATGATCGTAAGGCAAATCGCTAGATTGCCTGTCCACTCGGAAAAGAAAACCGCTATGGCTGTCACAGGAATATCCTTCAAGGTACGCTGTCTTGGTTCAATGGCATGACCTAGCTTACGGGGTCAGGACTGCGTGGTTCGCTGTACACCCCATTGTCGAGAGATGCAAACACCATGCCATGACATTTTTTCTATTCTAATCAGCGCACTATTGGTATGATTGCACAGACATCCAAGCAGCAGACAGAAAGTTGTCGCAGCATCGTCTACCACGACGACATGGCTATGCAGCGATAGGGAGCGACGCTATAGGCTGCACCACTAGGGATGCCAAAGGAAAAGGACGAGGGGAAGACTGCGGAACAGAAAAGCCCACACCAAGAACGAAGTCTGGCGTGGGTCGCGTGGGTCATAGGCAGACTAGAAGGAAGACACTGTTACACAAGGGCACCAGGCCCAAAAAATTTTCACAACCCCCGCCTCTAGGCGTGGGGTGCTTGACGTATCTTGTAGACTTGGTAGGGTGTTCTGAGCCGATCAGTAGTTAGGAGGCAACCAAGGGAGCGGCTTCTGTACTTTCCTCGCGCAGTTCTTCCTCAGAAACCACCGATTCGATACTATGCTCGCGTGCGATGACTTGATTCAGGATAGAAGCATTGACAACCCCTGCCGCGATTTCACGCAATGCCAATACGGTTGCTTTGTCGTGTTCCTCGGGAACCAGAGGGGTGGCGCCCATGGCGATCTGGCGTGCACGCTTTGCGGCAATCAAAACCAGTTGAAATCGGTTGTCAACATTTTTGAGGCAATCAGTGACAGTAATACGAGCCATTTTGTGTGATGTTCCAGTGAATGGGCGAACCCCCATTATACCATGTTCGACGTACTTTCCCCAGGGGAAGCCTTGTCCAATGTGAGATGAGCCTGAACGAGAGGGTGTGTTTCCAGCGTGAGGTGAGCCTGGAGGTGCGAGAGTTGGGATCATGGAGACATGATCGTGACCCTACATACCCAAAGACTACAGACGCTGACACAGGTAC
>CAIJYR010000042.1 GCA_903824965.1 uncultured Thiotrichales bacterium | reverse complement strand
GTCTTTGGGTATGTAGGGTCACGATCATGTCTCCATGATCCCAACTCTCGCACCTCCAGGCTCACCTCACGCTGGAAACACACCCTCTCGTTCAGGCTCATCTCACATTGGACAAGGCTACGACTACTTTGATCCAGAGCGTTGGTGTATTGTCAACGATTTCCCCAAGAAAGGTGACGATGTAATCCATCAAGCTCTGAATGCCCGATACAGGCGCAGTTTTTTTGACAAAATAGGAAAATGTCATCTCAATACTGCCTGCCTTGGCTTCTAAGAGGGCAGTCATCTCGAACAACATCTCCTGAAAAGAAACGGGCGTGATCGCACGTTCGCGGTGGTTCAGAATCTCCACGAAACGCGACATGTGCGTTCCTTTGAAATGATGAGGAAGGTGTACGTACATATTGAAATACGCAACAGTACGTTGTTCACCACCTCCACGCTCACTGACTCGAATCGGATAACGAATGTCTTTTATGCCGACTTTGTCGATAGCAATATGGCGAGTATCAGGACAGTTCTGGATATCAGCCATGGGTTGCGTAGCGTTCATCGCGGGAATTCCAACAATCCTTCTATGTACATTGCCAGTGTCTGCACATGGGGAAAGCGCAACACAGTATGGTGATCCCCAGGGACATACACAACCTCGATCGAACGTCCCAAGGTGACCCCCCACCTATAATCCGCGACGGTCTCTGTAGAGTCACTCGTGCGCAACAAGGTAATCGGTACTTCGAGTGATGGCGGTTTCCAATCGCGGATCTGCCTGGCCATGCGTTCCGCCGTAACAAGGGAGAGAGCAACGAAAGGGCGTGTCTCTGCGAGGGTACCACCGTTTGCAAGGGCCATAGCGCGGGATACAGCATTGATCCCCGCACCCACCTCCATGCTCCTCAATGCCTGTTCGGTCGGGGCACCGGGTACGAAAACGCCAAGCAGCGCAAGCCATCCCAGCGCATCAAAGGAATCATACCATCCCACGGGACACACCCCATCCAATAAGATCACGCGCTCCACCTGCCGTCCACGCTCTATCAACTGGCTCGCAAACGCAAGGGCAAGGGCCGATCCCAACGAATAACCGCCGATGCGATAAGGTTCTGCCGTGGGTGCTTCTGCAAGCACATCCTCCACCCAACGTGCGACCAAACTGTGAATCGACGGTGCGACCCATGGGTCGGTTCGCAGGAACGCCGGATCTTGTAGCAAAATCAACGGGAGTGTTGGGCGCAGAGCGCGGGTCAGCATTGAAAAAGGCAAAACGTCGCCGCCTTGCCCAGGTGCCATGATGAACGGTCGCTCTCTCAGGGTGTGCAGCGGGGGATTTTGGGCAGGGTGATGTACTAGGGAACTTGTGTATTTTGAGATCGGTCTTTGTAGGCGCGTTGCAAGCCCCGCAAGGGTTGGACATTCGAGGACGTCGCGTATCGTCAAGGCAAGACCCAGCGCCTCTGCTCGATGGACAAGACGGATCGCCAAGATCGAATTGCCACCCCGCGCAAAGAAATCCTCCCGCACACCGACGTTGTCGAGGCCAAGCACCTGACACCATAGTGTCTTCAAGAGAGCCTGCACCCGATCTTCCGTGAGAGAGTCAGCTTGCACAGGCACGGGGCGGGGCGGCGCAGACGATGCGGCCACGAAAACCGATTCGAGCGCCTCTCGGAGCACTTTGCCAGCAGCGTTGCGGGGTAGCGCGGTACAGCGTGCAAACTGTCCTGGTATTTGAAACGGCGAGAGGCGTGCTATGCAGTAGTTCAACACGTCCTGCTCACACAAGAGGGGATCCTCACTGACCCAGAGCACGGAAAGCACCGTCCCGTGGGCCGTGGGCAGGCCAAATACAGCGACTTCCTGTATGGCAGGATGGGTCATCAGGGTGCGTTCTACCGCAAGGGGGTCGACTTTGGTGCCTGCTATCTCGACAAAACGATTGGCACGCCCGTCTATGCACAGCCGCCCGTGTAGATCCAGAGCACCCCAATCGCCCGTCCAATAGCCTCCGTCACGGAATGGGTTTTCTTCGAGGGGTTCGGCGTACCCCGTGGGCAGGGCGGGCGACCGCACCCAGAGATGTCCCCTCACACCCTGGGGCGTTGGCATACCGACATCGTCCAAGACGCGAACCTCAACCCCTGGAATCGGACGGCCTACAGTGGCGGGATCAACGGTGGATCCGAGTTCGGCGGCGATGGTGCCTGCTTCTGAGGTGCCATACAAGGATCGAATCGGGTGCCCAAAACGGTTTTGGAAACGCGCAAAAACCGCGTGAGATAAAAAGCCACCCGAAGAGAAGAAATAACGGACAGAAGACCATACGTCCGTGCCCTCGTCGACACATGCGGCAAGCTGTTCAAACTGGAAAGGCACCGCAAAAACGATCCGTGGCAGGCACTTGCGTGCACGAGCCAATACCTCAGGAAGCCTTGCCATCCAGGGAGCCGCTGTGGGGGGCAGGATGTGCAAGGCACTGCCAGCGCCTAGGGCAGCCAACATCGCATTTTCGAGCGCATACGAATGGTTCAGGGGGGCGAGACACAAGATCGTATCGTTGGGACAGAGTGCGGTGGCCCTGACAAAGTGCATGGTTTCAGCGGCGAGGTTGCCGTTGGTCAACACGATCCGTTTGGGCTGTCCGGTCGAACCGGAGGTGTAGAAGCACACCAGGGGTCTATCGAGCGCGGGCTGGCTTGGGGGCAGTGCTGCGTCACACTCTGCGTCACACAAGCGTGCATCGAAACCATCCGAACCTAGGGTGTCGCACAACATGATCCGTGGTGACAAGCTGGCTTGACGGGTGGCCTCTCGACAGGTATCCAGTGCAAGCGTCTCTGTGATCACCAGACTGGGGGAGACAGAAGCGAGAAAGCGGGACAATGCTGGTGCAGTGAGGTTGGGATCGAGTGGCAGGACGAGCGCACCGAGGCGTGCAGCAGCATAAAACGCGATCAAAAATTCCAACCGATCGGTGAGCACCAGCGCGACGGCATGGCCTGTTGCGATCCCCGATTGCTGCAAACCAGCCGCACAACCTCCGATCAAGCGATTGAGTGCTGCATAGTCAATCGCACGACGTCCGTCGTCAAAAGCAATTTGGTACGGACGCTGTGCAGCATGGTATGCGAGTAGGGCGTCCGTGGTATAGGACAGCATGGAATCAGTCCAGTCAGTGACTTACTCAAAAAAGCGTTGGCCTAGGTGGCATCTTTCCGCAGGGTGGTGAGACGACTTGGACATCTTCGATGGATCTGGCGTCTCCGCCCGCTTTTTTGTAGGTCTCCCAAAGCGAAGCGAGCGTCTCTTGCTCACTTGCAAGATTTCTATTCAAGCCTTCTTCAGGGTCTGGTGTATAGACGATGCCTTGTTTTTTTTCGGTGCGCAATTGTTGCCTTTGGATGTTTGTCTGATCCACCATTTTTCTATAGCGCAGAATCTGATCACTTGTGGCGGATAGCGACTCTTGCGTGTTGTGGGTACGCCTACAGAGTCCCCAGGGAGCAGTTGCGGTTTGCCATTGTTTTTCCAGCATGACGCCATAGAGAGCAATCACTACACCGAGGAGGTGCAGCACGATTGCAGCAACGATGGTCTTGGATAGGGTTTTGTTGGCGTAGTCACGGCTGCAAAGGGCACCATACACAGGGTATTGAACAAGGGAGAGGATCAGGAGGGATACTGCTATTGCCGATGTGCCGTGTTCTGAAAAATGTTCGACGATTCCAAATCCTGGAAACAAGACATGGACGATGACGTTGGGATGACCACCATGGAAAAGATTGACCCCTAAAAACGATAACCACAACGATCCCAGCTCGGCAAGGATGCCTATTGCAATACCAGTAGTGATGAGTCCAAACTTTTTCATTGGATCGCCGTAGAAAACGGACTGTAAGAATATTCTATTTTCAGGTTGCGTTCTCTCGTTCGAGTTGCCATTGTTTGATTAGTGCGTAGATGACTGGAATGACCACAAGCGTGAGCGCGGTAGAAGACACCATACCACCGACCATCGGTGCTGCAATACGGCTCATTACCTCGGATCCGGTACCGCTGCCCCATAAGATGGGAAGTAGCCCAGCCATAATGGCAACCACGGTCATTATCTTTGGTCGCACTCGTTCGACAGCGCCTTCCATGACGGCATTGTACAGCATAGAGACATCCGGTGCCTTGCCCTTGGCGCGGTATTGTGCTCTTCCTTCTTCCCAAGCACGATCGAGATACAGGATCATGACCACGCCGGTTTCTGCGGCAACACCTGCTAAGGCGATAAAGCCTACCGCAACGGCTACCGACAGATTATACCCAAACCACCATACCAGCCACACGCCACCAATCAGCGCAAAAGGCACAGACAGCATGACAATCAGTGTTTCTGTCACACGTCCAAAATTGAGGTACAGCAGGAAAAAAATGGTCAGTAGGGTGACTGGAATGACCAGTTTCATCTTTTCGGTGGCGCGTTGCATATACTCAAATTGACCGCTCCAGGTGGCGTAATACCCAGGAGGAAAGGAGATACGCTCCGTTACTGCTTTGCTGGCATCGGCTACATAGCTGCCAATATCACGGTCACGAATGTCGACGTAAATATAGGTGGACAGGAGCGCGTTTTCGGTGCGGATGCTGGGTGCACCTTTCGTGACCTCAATGTGGGCTACCTGTCCCAAGGGAACCATGGCCCCATTCATCGTGGGTACCAGGACTTCACGGGCCATCTGCTGTGGATCGGTGCGTAATTCGCGTGGATAGCGCACGGTGACACCAAAACGCTCTCTGCCTTCCACGGTTGTGGTCACGGTTTCGCCACCCAGTGCTGTTCCAATGACATCTTGTAAGTCACCAATCGCCAATCCGTAGCGTGCCAATTGTTCCCGATTGGGTTCGATAGTGAGGTAGAACCCACCAGTGATGCGCTCAGCAAAAGCAGAACTTGTGCCAGGAACGGTTTTCACGACCGTTTCGATCTCCTTGGCGAGCTTCTCCATCTCAACGAGATCCTTCCCAAAGACCTTGATGCCAACGGGTGTCCGAATACCGGTAGAGAGCATGTCAATACGCGCCTTAATAGGCATCGTCCACGCATTGGAAATGCCAGGAAATTGTAAGGCTTTGTCCATCTCTCGAACAAGTTTGTCGACAGTCATGCCCAATCGCCACTCCGATTCTGGTTTTAGGTTGATGAGAGTTTCGAACATCTCGATGGGTGCTGGGTCAGTAGCAGTATTTGCCCGACCGGTCTTACCGTAGACAGACGCGACTTCTGGAAAACTTTTTATAATTTTATTCTGTGTCTGTAAGATTTCTGTTGCCTTTGTGATGGACATGCCAGGGAGCGATGAGGGCATGTAAAACAGAGTGCCCTCGTTCAGGGTTGGCATGAATTCGCTGCCCAACTGGGAGGCTGGATAAAGGGAGGCTGCCATGAGAGTCAGCGCCAGGATCAGGGTTGTTTTCTTCCAACGCATCGCCCAAGCGATCATAGGGCGATAGATCCAGATCAAGAAGCGGTTCACCGGATTCTCCGATTCTGACATGATCTTGCCGCGAATGAACAACATCATCAGCACCGGAACCAGTGTGATGGAAAGAATGGCGGCTCCAGCCATTGAAAATGTCTTCGTGTAGGCCAGCGGAGAGAACAACCGTCCCTCTTGATCTTCTAAGGTAAAAACGGTTAAGAACGAAACGGTAATAATCAACAGTGAAAAGAATAGGGCTGGGCCGACTTCTTTACAGGCCACGATCATCGCCTCCAGCCGAGATTCACCGTCTTGTAAACGTTCCAAATGTTTATGAGCATTTTCGATCATGACGATAGCCGCGTCTACCATCGCACCAATAGCAATGGCAATACCGCTTAGGCTCATGAGGTTTGAACTGATTCCAAACAGTCGCATGACAAGAAAGGCAATCAGAATACCTACGGGTAGCATTAGAATGGCGACCAAGGCCGATCGAACATGGAGCAGAAAGACGATACAGACAAGCGCAACGATGATGTTTTCTTCCAGCAACGTGCGCTTCAGAGTCTCGATAGCTCGATGGATGAGATCGGATCGATCATAAACTGCCTCAAGGCGCACCCCTTTTGGCAGGCCAGAGGCAATTTCAGCGATCTTTGCCTTGAGGTTTCGGATGACCTCTAGGGCGTTTTGTCCGTAGCGGATCATGGCAATGCCAGAGACGACTTCTCCTTCGCCATTCAGTTCTGTGAGGCCACGTCGCTCGTCCGGCGCAAGCTCCACGCGGGCAATATCACGAATAAGCACAGGCGTGCCTTTTTCGGCTTTGACGACTAGATTCTCGATATCGTCCTTACCCCGCAGATAGCCTTTGCCACGCACCATGTATTCGGTTTCTGCCATCTCCAGGATCCTGCCGCCGACATCGCGGTTTGAATCGTGCACGACCTGAGAGACCTTGCCAAGCGGAATACCATAGGCACGCAACTTCACCGGATCCACCGTAATCTGATAGGTCTGGACGAAACCACCGACAGAGGCTACTTCGGCTACACCATGCGCCTGAGTCAATTGGTAGCGTATATACCAATCTTGTAAGGTGCGCAATTCTGCGAGCGTTTTGTCTTTGGCCAGCAAAACGTACTGATAGACCCATCCAACACTGCTGGCATCTGGACCAAGTTGCGGAATCACGCCTTTTGGCATCCGGCTAGCAGCGGCATTGAGATACTCAAGTACCCTGGAACGCGCCCAATAAATATCGGTACCATCCTCGAAAAGAATGTACACAAAGGAGGCACCGAAGAAAGAAAATCCACGCACTACCTTCGATTTTGGAACAGAAAGCAGAGCGGTCGTGAGTGGATAGGTGACCTGATCCTCCACAACCTGAGGTGCCTGACCTGGGTATTCTGTATAGACAATGACCTGTACATCCGAAAGATCGGGCAGGGCATCGATGGGGGTTTTCAGAAGAGCGACCAAGCCACCGCCAAAGACGAACAGTGTGGCGAGCAGAACAAGGAATGGATTCCTGCCCGACCAGTCGATTATTTTGGCCAACATACTATCGCTCTCCGTTTCTGTCCTTCAATGACCCGCGTGGAGAGAATGGGTCGGAATCGGTACAACGGTCGTATTGCTTCTTGGCTGTATACGGGTGATGACCCATTCCCCTTGGTCACGTTCAACGAACTCGAAAGAGATTGCGACGCCAGGTTTTAGATCCTGGAGCAGCGTGTCGTTCGCAACCTTGAACTCCATGGTCATGGCTGGCCATTTCAGGCTCTCCACGGGGCCATGATTGATGCTGATCATCCCATCCTTGGCGTCTATTTCGTCCACGGTTCCCTCCGCTTGGTGTCCGGTATTTATTGGACGAGCCACCTCGTTTGGCGCGGTTTTGTCGGCCTCGTGGCCAAGATAGCCAAAGCCGCCGATAGCGGCTTCCAGGTTGCTTTCTGCGTCGATCAGAAAGTTTGCGGAAATCACTACAGACTCGCCCTTCCTAACACCCTCGATCACTTCGAGGTAACGATCGCCACGGGTACCCAGTTTGACCTCGCGTGGTTCATAGTGCCCTTCTTTGATCTGCACCAAAACGATCTGGCGCGTACCACTGTCGATCACTGCGGAGATCGGTACCGTAACCACGCTGCCCTTTCCACCTATGGACAATGCCACTTGTGCGAACATGCCAGGTTTGAGCAAAGTGCCGAGATTCGCCAGTTCGATACGCACTGGGATCGTGCGGGTTTCTTCCCTCACGGTAGGAGAAACGTAGGCAATCGTTCCCTCGAACTTCTTGTCGGGATATGCATTGATCGTGACCCTCGTCTTAGCACCGAGCGTTACCAGCCCAATGTCCTGCTCAAAAACGTCGCCAACGACCCAAACAGTGGACAAATCGCTGATCTGATAAAGAGACTCCCCAGGCATGAAACGCATCCCTTCTAGCGCTTTCTTTTCGGTAACGATGCCACGGACTGGTGATTGGAAGGTCAGGGTATGTTTTATTCTGCCTGATATAGACATAGATCGGATCTGTGTCTCCGATATGCCCCAATTCTTGAGACGCATGAGGCTTGCAGCAGCCAACCGCCGCATATTCGTCTGTGCTTCTCCGCTCGCCTTATCGAGCGACTGAACACCTAGGGCGGCAATGGCGTATTCGTGTTGTGCGGAGACCAGTTCTGGACTGTATACCTCAAAGAGTGGCTGCCCTTTGTCGACGAATTGACCCGTGGTATTGACGTACAGGTGTTCTATATAGCCCTCGAATCTGGGCGAGATCGTGTAGATGCGGCGTTCATCCGGTGCAATGCTACCAGACACACGAACGATTCTGTCCAAGGTGCGCAGACTGGCTACCTCTGTTCTGACGCCCAGTTTCTGGATCTTCTCGGTACTGATGATGACTTGGTTTGCCGAATTCGGTTCGTCTGTGGGTTCACCTTCGTAGACAGGGAGATAATTCATTCCCATCGGGTCTGTCTTAGGCGTTGGCGAGGTGTCGGCTAGACCCATTGGGTTTCGGTAATAAAGGATCTTGCGATCCTTCTGTGTCGGTTCGCTGGCAGTGGTAGTCGTCTGGCTCACCGAGTCAACGGCAAGGATCGCGGTTCGATAACCCATCCAATACCCAACGCCTGCTGCGAGTATGGCTATCCCCAACCCAAGGGCGCTAGACTTCCAGGCCGGTTTTATAGATCTTCTCCCAAGATCCGTTCTACCTCTGCAAGGCGAGATTGACCTTCGGCTTGTACTTTGATCTTGTTTTGTTTTGTCTGTCGAATCTGACGCTCTGCATCCAGTACGGTAGCAAAATCGACCTTGCCGGTTTCATACCCTGCCAGTGCTGCTTGCAAAGTCAGTTCTGCTTGTGGCAACCAACGGTTGGTAAGGAGTGCGTCTGTTTTCCGTGCTGCTTCGATAGCGGAGATATTCTCAGAAAGGTCGGAAAGCACTTGGTTCGTAGCTGCTTCCCAACGCGAGCGTGCAGCAGAAAGCATCGCCTCTGCTTCACGCTCTTGGGCACGTCGTGAGGATTGCTGCAAGGGAATATTCACCTGAACCATCAGTTCCCATTCTTTGAACGAGTTCTGATATTGAATGGGAGACACCCCGAAGGTGAAATCTGGATAGCGATTCTTGTAGGCGAGCGACTGACGCTTCTCCGCTGCTTTCGTTAGGTTTTCCTCGGAGGCGAGTTGTGGATTATGGGTACGCACACGTTCCTCTAGGGCTTCGTATTCCAACGTAGCAGGCGATGGCAGGGCGCGTAATTTTTCTGGTTCCGCCAGGGGTGCCGTACTGGGTCGGGCCAGCAGCGCATTCATGCGGGTATTCAGGTGGTGTCGTTCGGTTTCTAGATCGATCAGCTCATTTCGCATGCTGGTCTGTTCAACCTGAGCACGAAGGACGTCTTGTTGTGAAGAAAGACCATCGGCATAGCGTGTCTGCGCGATCTCTTCGAGTCTGGCTATCAGATCGAGGATCTCCTTGGTCAGATGTTCATTGCGATCTAGGTAATAAAGCTGTGCGTAAGTCGTTTTGATCTTGGCAGCAATGTCGTTCCAAACACCCAAGACACGTCCTCTTGCGCTCTGTGCTTCTAGCTCGGCCACTTCTCGTTTTAGGTCGCGTTTGCCAAACCAAGGGATGTCTTGTGTAAACTGATAGCGGGTATTGCCAACCTGGCGGGGATCGAGTGTGGGATCTTGCGTACCCATGCGGGTGAGGTCACGCAATTCCATCTGAAACTTTGGATCGGGCAAGGCCCCTGCGGGTACGATGCGTTCCATGGCGGCCTTTGCTTCATGGCGCATACTGGCATATTCAGGGTTTCTTGCGAGTGCGAGGGAGAGTAGGCTTTCTACATCGCGCCCAGGTGGTCGTTCCTGCGCTTGTGCAAAAAGGCACCAGCAGCTACTCAAGTAGATCTCAAGGATAGCCAAACAGCACACCCTAGAACGCCGGAACCGTTGCATCGCCTATTTTTCCGTTTCAAACCGTACTACAGTTATAATACGCGCTCGCTGACTTTCATTTACACCATTATTTACACCACGTCATCCGGTGCAAGCGCACAGGCAATATCGTGATCAACCTCGATCTGTACTGTGGTATGGTGGATATGGAACCGAGCGAGCAGCTCCTCGGACAGGCCATGCAGAAAACGATCGCCTGGGTGTCCCTTGGGCATGACTAGATGACACGTTAGGGCAGATTCTGTTGTGCTCATCGGCCAAATGTGCAGATCGTGCAAGCCCATGACCTCTGCTTGTCCTTCGAGAAACGCTCGAACCTGTGCAGGGTTGATCTGTGCGGGAACCGCCGCCATCGACATGCCTACCGAATCGCGCAACAATCCCCAGGTTCCGAGAACAATAATACCGTTAATGACAATGCTCGTCACAGGATCCAGCCATTGCCAACCCGTGATCAAAATCATCACCCCCGCAACCACGACCCCAACAGAAACCAGCGCATCCGAAAGCATGTGTAAAAAAATGCCTCGCACATTGAGATCATTTTTACGACCCGAAGCAAACAACCATGCTGTGACACCGTTGACTACAATGCCAACCAATGCAACGACAATCATCGTCTGACCCGAAATCGGCGCAGGGGTACCCAACCGTTGGATGGCCTCTAAAGAAATCGCACCGACCACCAACAACAAAAAGATCGCATTGAACAAAGCCGCCAGAATCGAAGAACCACGCAAGCCATAGGTAACCCAAGTTGCCACCTATCAGGCGACGAAGACCGCATAAGAAATATGATATTTCAGGCTGCGAATTGAAAG
>CAIJYR010000041.1 GCA_903824965.1 uncultured Thiotrichales bacterium | reverse complement strand
GTAGGTACGGACACAGCTGCAGGCAAAACAACTGGCAGCGGCAGGGTAGAGGCAGGGGCAGCCACAGGCGTAGGTACGGACACAGGCGCAGGCGAAACAACTGGCGGCGGCAGGGTAGAGGCGGAGGCAGCCACGGGCGTAGGTACGGACACAGCTGCAGGCAAAACAACTGGCGGAGGTGTTGTAGAGCGTTCTGCGGACGGGGTCGTTTCGGAGGTCTGTGCAGGGGTGCCTTGGGAGGGATTCGCTGGCTGGATCTCCGGTGACTTGATCTCTGGGAACTCGGATGCCTTCGGCAAAGATACGGTGGCTGGTGGAAAGTATTGTGCCCAACGCGGATCTCGATCGGACGGCAAAGCCCTCGGCAATGCGAACGACTCTTCGGCAGCCGTGGCCATCTGCAATAAGCCCAGTAGAACGCCACACAACGCGCTGAGTATCCTTAGGTGCAACATCATTCTGGTGAAACCACAAGGGTACAATTGACCACCGTTCCCTTTGCTTGTGCTTCCTCTTCACAGGGGAGGAGTTTTGTCCGATTGTGACCGATCAATTTTGCGCCCAGCATCAGTTCACGGTAGGCCATGGGATCTGCACGAAACAACAAAACACTGCCTACGTTCCAAGACTGTGCAGGGCCAATCAACCAAAGTGCTACGTCAATACGTAAAGAAAAGATCGCAAATAGCAAGAGAACCATAGCAAAGGCAATTCCCACCGCACCAATTCCCCCAATCCATAGACCACGACGCGATCCAGAGGGGGAGGTTGTCAGGCTTTGGTGAAATTGCTTTGGTCGTCGCGTTGGAAGAACAGGATGGGTCAACTTCATCAAATCTTCAACGACCCCAGAGATCGGTCGCTGCTTGGCTTCTTCGGCGTCATACAACAAACAGGAAGGATCCACCAACCATGCCCTAATACGCTGCTCAATCAGCTTCCGGAATCGATTGCTTTCTTCTGAATGTGGGACAATCAGCGTACCTGCCTTTTTCGATCCGTGGGTCATCAGTGCCAACCAACCCGCCGCCAACTGGAGATAGGCAACACTCACTGCATCCTGCAGCGCATAGATTAATACTGGCTTTCCGTGCTGGCTTGCGGCTTCGACCTGGTGGCTCCATGGAATGGCAATCGGTAAGGTGATAGGCGCGAATTGGCTACGCAAGGTGTCTGCGATACTGCCTGGATCATCTTCTAGTGCGGGGAGTAAATATACACCGCGTAAAGGCTGACGCATCCCATCGCGCAGTCGCTGAATCGTCAGCAGCACGGTTTGGAGCATCGCATCCGCCATGGCAGGCACAGGGATCAGTACCCAATGTGCGACGACCAAGGCATTCAGCGTCATCAAACCCAGATTAGAGGGACAGTTGATGAGGATCAAATCAAACCGCATCGGCAATGCACGAAGGGTCTCGATGCTTTGGGCAAGACGAGTACGACTGTCCCCTACAAAGGACAAGGTTGGTTCGAGGTTGTTCAGGTTTTCTTCTGCGGGAAGAAGATACAGATCGGGCACCTCGGTAGCGGCGATCATTTCACGTGCGATGGCAGCATTTGCGAACAAACACAAGGCACCGCCTGGTTCATGCCAACCTCGCACCAGGGAATTCCCGATGTTGCTTTGGGAATCCAAATCGATCAAAAGCACGACGCGCCCAGCCGCCGCAAAAGCCACCGCTAGATTGACAGCAGTGGTTGTTTTTCCAACACTGTCAAGCATGCCAATGACTGCAATTACATCGGGGGCTGCTCGAAGATCAGGAAGTTCTGGAGTCATTGTTGGGTACCGTAGCGGTCTTCTCGGAGTCTAGCGTGACCAAGCTTTCTAGTCCTTTTCGTTGTCCGATCATCCCGCTTGTATGACCGCTTGTATGACCGAGGAGAGCTGTCGTGGAAATCATTTCCGTAGTGGGTGCTGTTTTTGGCGCGGTGGACTCCAGCAGGGGTGCTCCCTTCGGAAGGACAGAGGCTCGTGCAGGTGCTGTTCGGCGGGACGAACGCTGGCCTTCCGTACGATCTGACGTGCGATCTGGGGTGTTGCCCAGGCGGTTTGTGAGCTGTTGACGTTGTAACAAAGAGGCGCGTGGCGGGGGGCGCCATTGGGGAGATTCGAGTGGGATCTGGGCAATGGCGCGTGCTGGCGCGTTGCGACCAACGCCAGGCACAGCATGACGGAGTCTCTCTGCGTTTAAGAATACGATCTTTTTTTGCGCACGCCTTCGAAACCACCAGATGCCCAGCCAACACCATGCAGCCAAGCCGAGCACAACGGTAGCCCAGAATACCCACGACACCCACCAGAGATCCGCCATGCAAAAGAGTTCCAGAGACCGTTCCGCGAACCTTACCTACCTTCTGTTCTGGATCGCGTGACGACTTGCTTGAGACACCATTTACCCGATTTGCAAAAAGGAAGTTTGCAGGTCTTTGCGCACTGCTGCGAATAAAACGCCTTTTTCTTTGTTCTCGCACGAGACTGCCCTGCCCAGATCTCTTGGCGCAGTTCAACATACCACTGTTCTAGATCCAAACGCTTCTTTGCTGTTTCCCTCCAACGCTGAACCGGTTCGTACTCGATGTGTGAGAGCGATTGAATCGCTGCTTCCCATTGACCACGCCGCAGTTCTTCAAGAGCGCGTGTAACCTGTTTGTTGATGCTTTCCATGCGGCCCCGCATCTTATCTTTTTTATGCAAGAAGAAATCCCAGAGGGGCGGTTTGGTCTGTTCCTGTTCTTCTCGCTGAATCAAGAGTTCGCCGTACAAGTGTTCTAGGGTAACGAGCAAAAGGGGGCGTCCAGGAACCCCTCGGATGGCCATCGGTTTGAGTTGTGGCAGCACTTCTGATTCTACCCATATTGCACGCAATGCCATGAGTTCTGCGTGAAAATCACTCCCATCAATCAATTTTAACCCCAGCTCTTCCATGGCCATGACACGCCACAAAAACTCACGCTGGCGCTCTTGACGCTCCGTAGTTTCGCGGAGGACTTGTTCTAAGCGTGTGTTGATTTGGCTTTGGGAGGATTCCAAGGCATCCATTAGATCATCAGAACGCTGCTCTAACCGCTCGCCCCACTGATTGGGGGACAACGCAGCAGAGACACTACCGCCTCGGACACGCTGCCGGATGCGCATACGCAACCAGCGCCAGAACTTCGATCGCAATATCCACCAGGAAAAAGCGACACTGGACAGGATCAGCAGTCCCAGCAACCAGGCAGGCGTCCCCGAACCAGTCGATCGAGGATCGGACGATCGCACATCGGTCGGTCGCTCCGCGTGGGTACGTCCTTCCGGTGCTGCATTCCATTGCGTTTGAAGGTGCGTTTGAAGGTGCGTTTGAAGGGATTCTACCGCGCCGGTGAGTGATCGGAGGGCGCGACCTGTATCCGAGGGTTCTGGCACAGAGGTCGAATCCGAACGCGGTACAAGCAGCACAATCAGGGCCAAGCTAAACACCAACAAAAACACCCGCAGGCGTGCTAACAACGATTCTAGCCGTTGGTGTAGGTGTTCTGCGTGCTGTTTCCATTGTCCCTCCCAGCGCACCGATGCACCAGCCAAAGCCTCTTCTACTGCGCTTGATTTCAGGGATGCAGTTGCTTTGAGCAACCACTGATAATCCGTTGGTGATAGGCGCTCCAAGCGGAGATCTCGCGCCAAAATGACCTGCCAACGCTCTTCGAGTGGTTGCGCGAGCAACGCCTCCAGAACCTCTCTGCTTTCTAGGTAGGCAGCATGCTCGCCATCAGCGATCAGGTGATCTAAGTGCGCTTTCCAGTGCATCCTACCCAGGCTCCCACCACTAGCCCTGATAGCGTACCAAAGGCCCCAAAACCTGCTGGAGTTTCTTCAACCAGGCGGCATAGTCACCCACGGCACGTCTTGCCGCCAGAATACCGAGGCCCGTCTTTTCGGCCACGGTCTTGGCGCTCATGGACACCACCGCCCAAGGAGGGAGCTTCAGCCGTTCGAAGTCCGTCCATGCCTCACTGAGACATTCTTCCATGACGACCACGTACAGGCCACGGGATCGCATGTTGGCAATTTTGGCGAACTCTGGCGTTGCAGCATAGCTGTCGAAGTTCCCTGCTGCTTTGTTCAGCACGAGGACGCGACGGCTTTCGGGAAAAATCTTTTCGGCGGACTCTAGGGCCTGAATCCCCCCTGCAACGGCCAGCGGGTCGGCCGTGACTGGGACATAAACATCCATGGTAACGCCTACCTCTTGTAGCACTTGGCTCAAATCTGACTTCTTAGCCCACTCCAAGAGGACGCCGTCCATGTTGGCTCCGAGGTCGATACCGGTATCGTGGTTGGTCATTTCTACCGCAAGCTGATCCCAATAGCTGTAGGCCAGCGCAGGATCGGCCCGTAACGCCTCGGCATTGGCACCAATGCGCAAGGACAGCACCCTGTCCATCCCCATGAACTCGGCCAGTTTGGCCTTCTCGTCTATGTCGATCAAGCGCAGTGGTCGGCCCATCATTTCATACTGCCAGGCAAGTACCATCATCAAGATGGATTTTCCTACTCCACCCTTCCCGTTCATTACCCAGATCGTATGTGCCATGAATACCCCGCCAGAGAACCGCCAGAGAATCGCCAGATTCAGGGGTGCGATTGGCCCTTGCATCAGCAACCGCTAGATGACCCCATAGGGTACCCGAAAAAGCAAAAAGACACCACGCAGAGCCTTGTCCAATGTGAGATGAGCCTGAACGAGAGGGTGTGTTTCCAGCGTGAGGTGAGCCTGGAGGTGCGAGAGTTGGGATCATGGAGACATGATCGTGACCCTACATACCCAAAGACTACAGACGCTGACACAGGTAC
>CAIJYR010000040.1 GCA_903824965.1 uncultured Thiotrichales bacterium | reverse complement strand
TCATGCAGTTACCAGTGCTGGTTTTGAATTAAAAGCATTTCTGTTTGTCCTGGCTCACAGCTTTCAATTCGCAGCCTGAAATATCATATTTCTTATGCGGTCTTCGTCGCCTGATAGGTGGCAACTTGGGTTAATGATGCTTCGCCCTGGATAGTAACCAATCACCTTGACCAAATAGCGTTGTCCATGCTGTTGACCCGTCTCCGTCAACAGTTCTATTTGGAGGGTATCCCCTACATGAAGCCTGAGCGCATTGTTTTCCTGCTTTGGTGGTTTTTCTGTGCTGGATTCAGCTGGTTTTTCTCGTATCGTGATGCTCTTAGCTTCTGCCATACTTTTCACGTAGTATTGTGCTGTGGAACGTTCTGTGTTCCGGACTGCTCGCACCATGCAGCAAGAACCGTTCTGGCGAGACACCACCAACCAGTACAAGCGTGGGTTTTGTGCCTATATCTGATGGGATTGAACCTTTTGAACCAAGCAAGTGGCACAAACCTGCTGAAACCACCATAGACCGCTGGCACTCCGGAACCCATCATGGGCTTTGTCAGACAGGATACTCAGTGATTCTTTTAGGAACGTACCACGTCGTCTGCGGTAAGAATGCAACAGTTGTGAACAAAATACAATAGCATGTTTCCCGAATGCAACAACCATTCTGCATCGTTTGACGTCATCGTGGTAGGATGCGGTTCTGCGGGCTGCGAAGCTGCGCTGGTATCGGCAAACGTGGGCACCAAAACGTTGCTCGTGACCAACAACTTGCGGTGATGGATTTTATGCCATGCTGGGCCTCGGGTCGGTGTTGCGTGCTTGGTGGTACCCACCTCAAGGTATCTCTCAGGAAAATATCCTGTTGTACTCAGGGTCTTTTCCGTTCGTCCATCACACACGGAGTTTGGTCGATGACAGCTTTGTCTTGGATAGATGATTCAAACGATGACAGTCCTTTTCCTGCTGTAACAAACGCCATGACCCATCCAAACGGGTTGTTGGCTGCAGGTGGAACCCTACACCCCCGGCGCCTGATCGCAGCCTATCGCCAGGGCATCTTCCCGTGGTACAGCGTGGGTCAACCGATTCTCTGGTGGTCGCCCGATCCACGATGGGTACTGTACCCCGACAAGCTCAAGATTTCACGCAGTCTACGCAAAACGATGCACAAAGGACAGTACCATGCTACCATGGATGCTATTTTTCCTCAGGTTGTCAAAGAATGTGCAGCGCCGCGTGTAGGTGCGTCGGGTACGTGGATCACGCTTGGGATGGTGCGTGCTTACAGTACGCTGCATCAACTGGGGTTTGCACACTCGGTCGAAGTCTGGGAAGGGGATGTGCTTGTGGGCGGCTTGTACGGCGTCTCGTTGGGTCGGATCTTTTTTGGCGAGTCGATGTTTTCGCGCCGATCGGACGCTTCCAAGGTGGGCTTTGTACACCTGCTGCATCAATTGAGGCGATGGGGGTTTGCGGTGGTGGATTGTCAGATGCATTCTGAACATCTCCAGCGTTTTGGTGCCGAGGCCATCCATCGCAATGCGTTTGTCCGTTTACTCGACCAACACGCAGACGCACCGGAACCACCGAATCCTTGGCGGTTTGACGTTGGTCTCACCGTATCAGAATAGAGAATAGAGGGGAAAAGACATGACTTTATCAATCATTGCTGCTGTTGCGGCCAACGGCGTTATCGGGAAGGATGGAAAAATTCCATTTTACCTTCCGAAAGATCTAGAAAGATTCAAATGTATCACGAAATCCAGCCCTGTGGTGATGGGCCACAGGACATTTAATACGTTTGCTGGACTCCTTCCAGACAGAATCAACATTGTCATGACGAAGGATCAGGAGTTTAGTGCGAAGGGTGTATTGGTCGTGCATTCCCTTGCGGAGATGTATGAAACCATTGCGCTGTTAAAAGCAGACGAAGTGTTTATCATCGGTGGTGCCAAATTATACCACGATACCATTGGCAGGGCAGAAAGGATTTATCTGACCTCCGTGATTCAAGAATACGAGGGAGATACGGTATTTCCTGCGATTAACCAAGAGGAGTGGGATGTGCTTCTCGTACGGTACTTCAACGATCATTACTTTACGATCCTTGAGAGAAAGGATACAGTACACAAAATCGACTTGGATATGAAACATTGTAGTGGCGAAGAACTACAACTTGGATTTGATATGATTCCAAAATCGGTTCGTTATGATCCAAGGAGTGCTGAAATTATAGGTGCATACGACAAATATGTCCCGCACGGCAGACGATAGTTGCTTGTACAATCTCTGTTCTGTACGAGGAATCTGATCTATGCAGTATTTGGGTGCCTATGCGCTGTGGGTTGTATGCTTTCTGTCGTGTTTTGCATCCTTCGTCTATGCATCGTCTGATACGTGCGAAGACTGGTGTATGGATTATCCCAATGCTTATTTTATCTCCCCGAACAACGACAGCCGAGGCAATCTTGGCTTGATCCTAGAGGATCAGGGGATCCTACAGTATCCCTCTAAGGAGATTCCGTTCCACTACGATGCCTTTGCCGGACCGAAGAAAACCAACGAACCTGTAGCGCAAACTGGGAATGATCTCGGCGTATTTGCAGCAACCTTATCGATCACACCTGGCACTGTCCAAGATGCCTCCACGCGCCTCGCGGTGGATCACGACGGACGTTGTCTGACGGACAGTGTACAGGCGATCACAAGCTTCTTTCAGGTGCTTCAGGACAGTACCCTGTCTGCCCAAGACAAAACCCAATTGGCTGGTGAGCGTTTGCGTTTTGCTGGACTGTGCGAAAAATCGCTGGAGACCTATAAGCCCCTTTCTGTTTCCGACAATGCAAAGCCCTATGCCAGCTATCTAGAGGCCGCTGCCAATTTTTATGCGGGTCAATATGATCGGACGAGAACCTTGTTCCAAGCGTTGGCGCTGGATCCAGGGCAGACAGGACAGACAGGACAGACAGGGCAGGCATGGATGCAGGAAACGTCCCTCTATATGCTCGGACGCGTGGCGTTGAACCAAGCGCAGATCCATTATGACCGATGGGGCGCAATGGATGCGGCGCATATCGACAAAGCCATGCTAGAGGCAGCGGCCACCGCCTTCAATACTTATTTGAACGCTTTTCCTAATGGACGTTATGCAGCCTCTGCGAAGGGACTCTTCAGGAAGATCCATTGGTTGTCGGGCGGTTTGTCGGGCGATAATTCGGCACTCATCGGGGACTACCAGGCATGGTTGGCGAAGATCCAACCAGGTGTCACGAACAAAGCAGTGCTCGACTTTATCCGTGAGACAGAATCTAAGGTAAGCCCTGCCACGGCAACGGCGGATGCAGTGTGGAGCGTTCCCTTGCTGATGATGCAGCACATTACCGCATCGTGGCGTACCAACAGCGATCCTAGCGTTCCACAGGCGGCACCCATCGATCTTGATGCACTCAACGCACATCATAACCTGTTTACCAATGCCCAGCTCGAAGGCGTGTGGTCTTATTTAGGACTTGGGTATCGCTATTGGGTACAAAAAGATTATGCTGGCGTGCTACAACAAACGGCGTCGGAGGTCGTGGAGGGCAAACCTTCTAACGTCGTATACAGCCGCTGGGTATTACGTGGACTTTCGCTCATGGCCTTGCAACGCTGGCCAGAGGCAGAGGCATATTGGCAGCGCGTCTTACAAACGGTTGAACATCCTGGCCACAAAATCCAGACACAATGGTTGGTGGCACTGACCTGGAATGAGACCAACCGTCTAGAAGATGTGTACGCCAAGGATACTCCCGTCCGAAACGACAATATCCACGACTTCTTTATTCATCTGGCGAATCCAGCGTTGTTGCAATCGCTGCTGAAGCGCGAAGATCTGTCCGTCCATACCCGATCGTTGGCCTATTTTACGCTGGTGAATCAATGGATCCGCCACCGTCATTTCGCGGAAGCTGTAGCCATTTTGTCCGCCTATCCATCGAGTGGATATACCCTAGCACAAAACAAACTGGCACCACTCACCTGGCCAGGAGAAAATGCGGATGACTATCCAGGGAAGTCGCCATTTTTCGCGATACCCGACTGGGACATCCCAGTCGCCGTCGGGAGCGAAAAATTGGCGACATGCCGTGCCTTCGGCGCCCGCGCCGCCCTGCGTCCGCCACGAC
>CAIJYR010000039.1 GCA_903824965.1 uncultured Thiotrichales bacterium | reverse complement strand
GTCGTGGCGGACGCAGGGCGGCGCGGGCGCCGAAGGCACGGCATGTCGCCAATTTTTCGCTCCCGACGGCGACTGGGATGTCCCAGTCGGGTCTCGCGAAAAATGGCGACTTCCCTGATGTTGGAACACGGCAGTACATACAGCATATTGGGATGTTATTGATTAGTTCCATGGCGGCGTTACTCCAGCAAGCCTACATCCCTGTGTAACAGGGTTGTCCGTAAAAATCCTTGAAAGGTAGCGAAAACCTCCCTTCTCATGAAACTTATCATTCATTATTCGATGTAATTCTTTCTCATTGGGACGCAGTAGTTCCTCCTGTAGGATGCGGATTGTTTCCCAATGGTCGGTCAGAAGAACAATACCTTCCTCCCTTGCCCTTGCTGCTGCGTACCCCTCATTCCAATGATTCTTTTCGGTATGATTCGCTTCCGCCACACATGCATCATTGTAGTTGAGATACGCCACATCAGAGACTTTACGAGCATATGGCTGTAAAAATACTTTTACACGATATGTTGTAGTCTGCGCTGAAACATTCATTGGTAGAACTCCACTGTTCGTTGGCGAGTATAAAGTAACACCCAGCATTCTAATCGTATGTGCTATACCACACACAAACGAGAATGAAATAAATATTCATTATAACTCGATGATCAATTGAGTATTTATTGGGGGCATCTGCCGTGTTCCATGCCGAATATACAGCAATGGGCATAAACCCAGAAAAAGCATTTAAGAGGCTGATACTTTCTGTAAAGTTATGTAGAGTAAGAGCGTATCGGCAACTGTAGGAGTCACCCGATGGGTGAAGCGAAACTGAAGCGAGTTCGTGCGGAGGAAAGGTCAACCATCCCCACCTAAAGGCGGGCGGCTCTGTGAA
Organism: uncultured Thiotrichales bacterium; assembly: GCA_903824965.1. GTDB lineage: Bacteria > Pseudomonadota > Gammaproteobacteria > CAIRSR01 > CAIRSR01 > CAIRSR01. The sequence goes on along the minus strand of CAIJYR010000039.1, from coordinate 2,601 downwards.
ACTGATCCGTGGGGTTGACCAGCCTCAGTCCGGTTCTGAGCAATCGGACTACGTTGCAACGAAGTACAAGACTGACCCTGGGGCGCTGCCTCAACTCCAGGCACTGAAAGCGGCAGAGGCACAGACAAGGTTCGGGTAACTACGAAATGGTCTGTTGCAATACGCTGCGTTACAACATGGCAGCGAGGGGAGCGGGGCCGTAAGGCTCCCGTTACTAGGCCCGTAAGGGCTGACAGCAGGGAAAGACCGGCACCTTTTACGACCGCTACCTAAAACCGCCTCTTTTCATCCCCGCATTGAAGGGCAGGGTTTCTCGGAGACATTGATGAACAACGGCACGAAACGGTCAGGGAGAGAACATGACGTAATACGACCAGTCATGGAGGAGACGGGAGGACATGGGAGGAGATGGTGCCCCGAAGCCGATTTGAACGGCTGACCTTCCCCTTAGGAGGGGGATGCTCTATCCAGCTGAGCTACCGGGGCCTTTGAGTGCTCAGGGTAGCCGTTCCGGTGAGAAATTCAACCTCACAAAAAGCAGCACTATCCAATGTTGCATCGATCCTATTCATGGTACGTAGCATCCGTGTGATGCCGTGTTATGCAGAGGCGCTGTTTTTTGGGTACACTGCTGCTATTCAACGCATTGCTAAAAGAGAAACAGCACCATGGAATTAGATGACTATTTGAGGATCATGGTCTCTCGGAATGCCTCTGATCTGTACTTGACGACTGCCGCACCCCCCAGCATCAAGGTGGACGGTGCCATGACCCCCATTGAGCCGGTGGTCTTACCCGAAGATCGGGTGAGAAGCCTCGCCTACCCCCTGATGCGACCCGACCAGATCGAAGCCTTTGAACGTCGCCCAGAAATGAACCTGGCCTATGCCCTCGCGGGTGCGGGACGCTTTCGCGTCAACATCTTCAAACAGCGCACCCAAGTGGCCATGGTCATCCGCCACATTCGCACCAATATTCCCTCCATGGAATCCCTGGGTCTTCCCGCTGTTTTGGCCAAGATCATCATGATCAAGCGTGGTCTCGTGTTGGTGGTCGGTGCTACGGGTTCTGGGAAATCCAGTACGCTCGCTTCTCTCATTGACCATCGCAATGCAAACAGCGCAGGCCATATCATTACCATCGAAGATCCGGTGGAATTCGTACACCCCAACCGCCGTTCGATTGTCAACCAACGGGAAGTGGGCGTGGATACCGAATCCTACGCTGATGCACTCAAAAATACCCTGCGCCAAGCACCCGACGTCATTCTGATCGGAGAGATCCGTGAACGCGAAACCATGGAACATGCCGTGGCCTTCGCAGAGACCGGACACCTGTGCATCAGTACGTTACATGCCAACAACGCCAACCAAGCACTCGATCGCATCGTCAATTTCTTCCCCGAAGAAAAACGCTCTCAGCTTTTGATGGATCTTTCACTTAACTTGCGGGCGATCATCTCTCAGCGGCTCATTCCTGGTGTTCGCGGAGGACTGGTGGGTGCCTTTGAAATACTCATGTCCAGTCCGTTGATCGCCGATCTTATCAAGCGTGGAGAATTCGACGGCATCAAGCCCGTGATGGAAAAATCCGAACCGATTGGGATGCGCACCTTCGACAGTGATTTGTATCGACTCTACCGCGAAGGACTCATTACCCAAGAAGAAGCCCTCCGCAATGCCGATTCCCAAAACAATCTCCGCCTTCGGATCAGTCTGAGCGACGGAAAGGCACCCACTGCCCCCCAAGGACTCCGCCTCGCGAACGATGAAAATGACCCAAATAATGCAGGCGTATGGAAACCGCGCTAACAAGCGTTAGGCGTATACATTGATTGCGTTGGACGACAACGCATTGGCAGAGTTTCCTGCTGCGGTCACGGCTGTTTGTAGGCGTCGTCCCGCAGATGAAGTGTGTGTTTTGGTACAAGAGGTCGTTTGTGTAGAAGCGGTCTGTTGTTGGGCAAGTGCTGTTTGTGCTTGCTGCGCCATTTGGGTCGCTGCAGCCGCTACTGCCCGATCTTGATCCGATGGATCTGAGGGAGCCAGGGCAGCCGCCCGAACAACACGCGCCTTGTCGATGGTTGCCTTGGGATCTCCAGAAACCGGACTGGTGTCGATATTGACCGATCCACCAATGGCGTACTGTTGGCCATCCGAACCACGTTGGTAGGTGAAGTGCACCCCTCCCCTCGCCAAGCCACCAGCAGACGCAAGATGGGCGGCCTCGTGTGCACGCACCTCTTGATCACGCGCTTTTAGCTGCTTGAGGGCATCAGCACTGGGGTCTTTGCCCGTACAGGCGGCACACGAGGCACACGAACATCCAGAAGGGTGTTGTGATGCACTCGTTTCCCGTACGTCCTTCGTGGCTCCAAAGACTGAACCTGCTCCTCCCGACAGGGACGCACTGCTCAAAGAGATCGCAATCATCACTGTCTCCGAGAAACCCCGCACTGAGGAGCCAGGGAAGTCGCCATTTTTCGCGATACCCGACTGGGACATCCCAGTCGCCGTCGGGAGCGAAAAATTGGCGACATGCCGTGCCTTCGGCGCCCGCGCCGCCCTGCGTCCGCCACGACTCGCCACTTCGCTGGCTCGC
>CAIJYR010000038.1 GCA_903824965.1 uncultured Thiotrichales bacterium | reverse complement strand
TTCTGTTTGTCCTGGCTCACAGCTTTCAATTCGCAGCCTGAAATATCATATTTCTTATGCGGTCTTCGTCGCCTGATAGGTGGCAACTTGGGTTAAGAACTAATGCCTTTATTGTTTAGATTCTCTATCAGTGACCTATAGTGATTAATGTCTGGCTTTCTGTCTATCCTTTCTGATGAGGTGGCGCTTAGTGTCTGAATACCTATCTCGCACGTATAAATAATACCTGCGCGACGCAATGTCTCTGCTATTTCAAAAACGCGTTGCAAATGAGTCTTGCTAGGACAGAATTCCACAACTTTTGGGAAACCATATTCTTCCTTGCATTTTGCAATAAACTTTATGACCTCCAGATCTTGCGAGAATAACCCAAGGTTTGCGTCTGTAAACCTTATGCAATATACTTGATTCCTAACTAAATAGAGGATGTCTGATATTGCTCTTTCATAGCTGAACCGAGCAGGTTTTGATCCAAGGCTGCTGTTCCAAGAGCAATACCTACAAGTAAAAGGACAGCCCCTGCTTGTTTCCATATCAACGTAGTGATAGTCAACATTTCCAAAATTCTGATTCTGGAAAGGCGATGGTAGATCATCCAGCGTTTTAATCTTATCCTCATCAGGATTGGTATTCAAATCATTGTTCCGATAAAAACTAAGCCCTTTTACCTGGCTAAAATCTGCCTGTTCTTTTGCGAGTTCCTTTAGATAGTTTCTAAAGACTCGCTCGCCCTCCCCGTTACAGATGACAAGATTTTCATATCGATCACAAAGATATTTCTTTCCCTGACGGGTTACTTGTGGGCCACCAAGAATAATATGAGTCTCAGGTTTCTTTTCTAGGTAAGCGTAAATCGCTTTCTTAATCAACCCCATATTCCAAACATAGCAACTGAAAGCGTAAACGTCAGCGTTTTGTTCTTCCATGTCGGATACTAACTGAGTCGGAGATATGGTATTCATTCCGGAATAACATGCAAAATCCCAACAGTCCTTGATTTCTGGGTCAAGACGCGCATATCCTGCCAAATAAAATGGAACCAAAGGATAGATGCCATTGGTTGTGTTCAACATCATGAAAGTCAGTTTCTTATCTTTGCTTTGCGTCACTGAAATGAACTCCGCTGCAGAAAGGTAATCGTTCAGATCCCTGGTAGGACAAGTGAGTATCGTAATGGTAGCATGACATTAAGCAGAGCAGTCGTGAAAAACGTATCGTGGCAACCTCCCTAGTCCTGGATTGTGCCAGAACTTCCGACACTGTATCCATAGATTTCTCATGGTTGACAGGGCACCCTACCTTTGCCAACATGAGCGGTATGGTTTCTACACAACATGCTGACTTCAGGTAGTCATTTTCTGATTCCCACACATAACTCTGGTACATTTCGTGCTCCATCCAGCCACAGAACTACGATACGTGAATGCCAGCATTGGCTACGGTGTCTTTGCCACAGCCACGATTCCTGCGGGAACATTCGTATGGATCACTGATGATGTGGATATTGTTTTACAGAGTAATCATGTAGAGAATCTCCCTGCATTGATTCGCGATGATATCCGTAAATTCTCCTACAGGAACAAAGACGGGAGCTATGTACTACCATGGGACTTAGCTCGCTATGTCAATCATTCTTGCGATGCAAATGTTCGCGATCTGGGTAGCGTTGGTGGAATTGCTGTTAGGGACATTCATGTTGATGATGAAATCAACAGCGAGTACAGTACTATATTGGCTGATCCATTTGAATGCCACTGCCAGTCTGTCCAGTGTCGTAAGATCATTAGTAGTCAGGACATACTAGATCACTGGGAGTGCTGGGATGGACAAATAAAGAACGTACTGCATTTGGTTCGTGAAGTACCACAACCGATTCTACACTGCATTAAAAATGACGAATACCATAAGGCTATCATCAAAACCATTTTCGGAGATCAAACAATAACACTACCATCGCATAAAGATTTTTTATAGATTTCTTACAAAGATCATTGCTTTGATAGTGTATCTGTGCCCGAACAATGCCAGAGACAGACAGCCCTCGCAACGCTGAGGCGGAAGCAACAGGCAAGGCGGCCTTTGACCTCTCTCCAAGCCAGTTGGCTCATGCTAGTCAAGAGAAATAATGTCAGATACTACATCATCACAGATCACTGAAACGCTCCCAGCATTTCCTGAGTTCACCAAACTTACCATTGCCCATGATCCAATCATTAGGCAATACACCGACCAATTCCCTGCATATTCCGATTTTACGTTTTCTGTTCTATGGTGCTGGGGAATGGATCGTTGTTATTTGTCAGATGCTGGAGGAAATCTTGTGATACAGCTTCCCAACTATACCAGCGATCATATGTTTCTGTCTTTTATCGGCCGTCAGCAGGTAAATGAAACGATAGCATTGCTTCTTGCGATGATTCAAGATTCTGACCATCTACTGCCCTATCTACAGGCCATCCCCGAAGATGCCATGAGTGGCATTTCTCTCGATACATCGTACCAGATCACCGAGGACATGAACAACAACGACTATATATGTGAACTGTCTATGCTTGCAAAGATGGCAGGCAATCGGTACGAAAGAATCCGTAATATGGCCAATTGTTTCCGAGAAACCTATCCTTGGCAGGTGAAGAAAATCGATCTAAGAGAACCAAATCACACGCGCTTGAGAGGATAGCGTCACTTACTGATCGAGTTAATATTCTCGCAGTGGGTCTTTATGTGGAAGAGCAATTAATTGGTTTTACGATAAACGAGCCAAATTACGCCGAGTATGTCAATTGTTTATTCGCACACACTGAAACCTCCTATGTTGGTGCCTCAGGGCTTCTGTATCAACAAACTGGCATCCTCTTACTAGAGGAGGGGCATCGATATCTCAACATGCAAACTGACATGGGTTTGAGAGGACTACAGCTCTTAAAACTGTCGCTCAACCCCACGTTTTTTCTGAAAAAATGGTTGATCAGCGTTCACTGATCTAGCAGGTCAGAATCCTGGATCCTCTATGCGTCCGTAGTCATCTTTAAAGCGCACGATATCATCTTCGCCAAGATAACTCCCTGACTGTACTTCAATGATTTCCAGCGGTACTTTTCCTGGATTCTCCAAGCGGTGACGCACCCCAAGCGGAATGTACGTTGACTGATTCTCCGTGAGCAAGAATACCTCCTCGCCTTGGGTGACGCGTGCCGTGCCCTTGACCACGACCCAGTGTTCGGCACGATGGTGGTGCATTTGCATCGATAACTTCGCACCCGGATTGACGACAATGCGCTTCACCTGGAATCGTTCGCCCCGATCAATGCCTTCGTAGGTACCCCAGGGTCGGTACACACGCAGGTGTTCAAGACGCTCCTTACGGTTGCCCTGTTTGAGTTGGCTCACAACCTCTTTGATGTCTTGAGCATGATCTTTGTGCGCGACCAAGACCGCATCGGCTGTTTCGACAATGACCACGTTTTCCATGCCCACCGTGGCCACGAGACGGTGTTCCGCCAACACCAAAGAGTCTTTCGTCGCATGGGTAAATACATCGCCACGGATCACATTGCCTGCTTTATCCTGTGGGCTGATTTCCCACAAGGTTGTCCATGCGCCAACGTCTGACCAGCCAGCATCCAGGGGAATAACAACCCCCTCGCCAGTGATGCCGGTAATCCGCTCCATCACGGCATAATCGATGGAGTTAGAGGGACAGGTCGCAAAGATCGCTGGATCCACACGATAGAAGTGACCGTCACGTTGTCCAGCGCCATAGGCAGCACGGCAGGCGGCCGCGATCGCGGGTTCCATGCGTTCGATGAGACCGAGCCAGACATCCGCACGCATCACAAACATGCCGCTGTTCCAGAGGTAGGCTCCCGAATCTACGTACGCTTGCGCGGTGAGTGCGTTCGGTTTCTCGACGAATTGGGCAATGCGGTATGCCGTCGTGGCGACAGGATCTTCCAAACCAGCACCGACGTGGATGTATCCATACCCTGTATGAGGTGAAGTGGGCACAATACCAAAGGTGGCTACGTTGCCTTTTGCAGCGAGCATAGCCCCTTGTACCATCGCAGCTTGGAAGGATGCACGATCCGTCACAACATGATCGGCGGGCATGACGAGCAAAATGGCTTCTGGGTTCGTGGCTTCTAGTGCAAGGGCTGCGAGTGTCAGGGCGGGTGCAGTGTTGCGCCCTTCGAATTCGAGGATGACACAGGAGGGCGTATGTCCGACAGTTCGTAGTTGCTCGGTCACGAGAAATCGATGTTCCTCGTTGCACACGATTAACGGGGCCGCGAGCGTTCGTTGCGGGGCACGTTCGAGGCCTTCTAGTCGGATGGCGGTTTGTTGCAATAAACTGTGATCGCTTGTGAGTGGCAACAGTTGCTTAGGATAGTGCTCTCGTGACAATGGCCACAAACGAGTACCCGCGCCGCCGGACAGGATGATGGGTTGGAGAACGTGCATGGTGACAGGATTCCTGAGAGAGTGAACAAAAATGCGATGCCCCCGTTCATTAGGAGAAACAACAATGCCGTATTACCTTTTTGAAGTAAGACAAGACAAGTCTGACGCTCGATTGTTGGGAAGCTTCGACCAGTTTCGAGAGGCATCGACGCAAGCCAAGGCACTGCGACGAGAGTTACCCGCCGCTTCGAACGCCTATATTAAGGTAGTACACGCCGCCGACCCACAAGAGGGTGAACAATTGTTGTTAGAAAAACGATCGCCCAGTTCGCCCGTGGAGGAGTGGGAGGTCTAGGGTACAGGAAAGGTGGCGCCATGCCATCTTTCCGTCACTTGTGTCCTTGGCAAAACGCCGACGCTTGCTCGTCCCCATATCAAACCCTGCAATTCCGCAATAACTTCATATTTTATAACGACAAAATCGTGATGGCCCAAGGCTTGCATCTGTTCACAACAGAGCCATGCCGGAGGTTGTCCCATGACCATCAACTTCACACAAGCCCTAGGGATTCACCCGGAAGCACTGTCCGTACGGGCACGTCGCGCCGAAATGCTGGCAGCGAATTTGATCAACGCCGACACCCCGGGCTACCGAGCACGAGACATCGATTTCAAGGCGATCCTGTCCGGTGCCAAAGAAGAAGACGCTCCGCAACTGGCAGTACAGCGGACTGCGGATTCCCACTTGAACGGCACCTTAGGGGATCCACAGCCTTATGCTGTCAAATACCGGATTCCCTCCCAGCCCTCAGTGGATGGCAATACCGTCGATGCGGATCGGGAGCGTGTGGAGTTTGCAAGCAATGCGCTTGGCTACCAGGCGAGCATCACCTTCCTCAATACGCGACTGAGCGGTCTGCTCACTGCCATCAAGGGGGAATAAACCATGTCACTCTATCGCATTTTTGACGTCGCGGGTTCGGGCATGAGCGCCCAGAGTGTGCGCTTGAACACCACCGCGAGCAACATGGCGAACGCAGACAGCATCAGCAGCAGTGTCAACCAGACCTACCGTGGACGCCATCCTGTTTTTAGCGCCATGTTGGATCAACTCCAAGATCCAAACAATGCCGGGGTGGAAGTCAAAGTCAACGGGATTGTGGAAAGTCCTGCGCCAGTTCGCATGGAATACCGACCTGATCATCCGCTTGCCAATGCACAAGGATATATTTATCTCCCAAACATCAATCCGGCAGAAGAACTCGCGAACATGATTTCTGCTTCCCGTTCGTATCAGGACGACGTGGAAGTGATGAACACCTCCAAGCAATTAATGTCCCGTACCCTAGACCTGGGACGCTAAAAGTATCCATCGTATTGAGGGCAAGTCCATGAGCACCATCAACCCAACGAGCAGCAATGCCTTCGCCAATGCCGCCGGTAGCAGCAGTCAAGCCAGTGCAGCCAGTCAAGCCTCCGCAAATGATCAGGCGCTGAGTGCCGCCCTGAACGGGAAACAAGCACTAACCCAAGGCGATTTCTTGAAGCTCTTGGTCACACAGGTGCAGAACCAAGATCCAACGAAACCCATGGATTCGACGCAATTCGTTTCTCAGCTTGCGCAGTTTAGTTCGCTTGCGGGCATTACTTCCCTGAATACAACGATGACGGGTGTTTCTAACAGTATGCAAACCAGTCAGTTGTTACAGGGAACCGCCCTGGTGGGACAGGATGTCTTGGCACCCGGCAGTGTCGCAGACTTGACCAGTACAACGCCCTTGATGGGGGCGGTCACCCTGCCTGCCTCAAGCAATGGGGTCACGGTCAAAATCGCGGACACATCGGGCAACGTGGTGCAAAGCATTAACCTTGGTAGTCAGCAGGCTGGAAATGTTTCCTTCTCTTGGGACGGAATGCAAGCGAATGGCAAGACAGCACCCGTCGGAACCTACCAAATCAGCGCGAGCTATTTGCAGAATAACCAACCCGTCAACGCAACAACTTTGGTGGCGGCACGGGTAAACAGTGTGGCTCTTGGATCGTCAGGGTTGAGCCTAGAATTGCAAAATATAGGCACCATGAATTTGAGCCAAGTATCCATGATCTTGTAGCTTTTGATGCATCCTTTTTCACCGAACACCGAACACCGAACACCGAACACCGAACACCGAACACCGAACACCGAACACCGAACCGGACACTAACCGGAAACCTAGCACGAGGAGACAGCCATGTCCATGTCATTCGATACCGCATTAAGCGGCATTAACGCATCATCGACCGATCTTTCTGTAATTGGCAACAACGTTGCCAACTCGAACACGGTTGGATTTAAGTTCTCGCGCACCGAGTTTGCCGATTTATACAGCGCCACACTGCAAAGCAGCAGTGCTACTAACCCAGGTATTGGTGTGAAAGTGCAGGATATTGCACAGCAATATTCTCAGGGAACCAATACGGCAACCGGCAACAACCTGGATTTGGCCATCTCTGGGGACGGGTTCTTTCGTGTCACAGATACGAATGGTCAGAATACATTATACACCAGGAATGGTGCCTTCCATCTTGACAAGAATAACAACGTCGTGAATGCGCAAGGACAATTCTTAAGCTCTGCGAACCAGACAAAGATTACCATTGCACCATCGATGTCAGCTTCTGCGACGACCAACGTCACGGCGGCAATGAATCTGAATGCGGCTGAAACGGTTCCAACCGCAAGTAGCTATATCAATCTTAGTGGATTACGATTGAACTTGCAAGACGCTGTGCCGACAGACCCCACTTTTCTACCCACAGATAAGAATAGCTATAATCTCCAGACATCCACAACGATCTATGATTCTGTTGGTGTTCCCCATACCGCCTATTTGTATTTTGCCAAGGCATCTACCAATTTCGACGGGAATGCATTGAATAGTAACAATGCTACGGTTCCTGTCTATACGTGGAATGTTCACATGGTCGTAGACGGGAATGAGGTTTTTCCCACTGGAAATGCAGCGGGTGGCGCTTCGCAAATTGCTTTTGATCCCAATTCAGGGCAATATTTAGGTGTGATTGATGTCAATGGCCAACCCTCACTCAGTAGTAATGCGTATACAGTATCAGGCGCGAATAATACCAATCCATTCCAGGTTGCACTCACAGGTCTTAACAGTTCTACGCAAACGACCTTGTATGCAGATCCTTCACAAGCAGCGCCAGTCAACACCACCTTTAGTGCTGCCGATCCAACTTCGTACAGCAGCGGCCCCGTTCCAAAAGTCGTTACAAATCCGGATGGCAGTACCTCGCTTGCCGGTGGTCAGAATATAGAGCAAATTATCGATTCTAATGGAGCGACCCATTTTGTTGGTTTATACTACGCATCGGATGGGCCGAGTACAAATCAATGGACGCTACACAGCGTATTGTTAAACAACAAAGATGGTACACCCGCTGTAGATGTGGCGGGAAACCCTTTGCCAGAACTCTCCACCAATGCAGCGTTCTTGGCAACCGTCAAAGTATCGCTCAATCCACAAACAGGTGTCTTTAGTACACAGCCCACCTCATTCCAATACAATATCAGCAGCGCAGAAAACAATGGTGGCAGCCCTTCCACCTTCACACTGCCTGTATTGCAGAACAATGGTGATATCCAACCAACCATAACCAACGATGGTAATACAGGCGCGAGTTGGGTACAACCCGCAGGGGGAAGTCTGCCATCGGCCTCTTCGACACCGCCCTCTTATAATTACAGCACTTCTACAACCCTTTATGATTCTCAGGGCAATGCACAACAGGCCAATTTGTATTTTGTCAAAACAGGAACCAATTCCTGGAGTGTGCATACATTCGTGCAGAACCCAGGCACGAATCCCACCACCTACCAAGAGCTGACAAACAGCAACAATACGTTAGGTGTGTCACTGACCTTCAATGTCCATGGCGTATTGCAGAGCACACAACCAGCCTCCGTACCTCCTGGAAAGTTTTCTTTAACGGGAACAAGTCCCGGTGGCGTCACACCACCCGCCTTCACAATGGATCTCAGTCAGAGCACCCAATACGGCGGCCCCTACAGTGTCCAAAGCCTGAGCCAGGATGGTTATGCAAGCGGCACACTGAACGGTGTGAATATTGATCCCAAGGGAAATGTCAAGGGCACGTATAGCAATGGACAGAGTTGGCCGCTGACGTCAGATACTTCCCATCAGATAGCCTTGGTCACGTTCCGCAACCTGAATGGCTTGTCTCCCGTTGGCAATACCGAGTGGGCACAAACCCCCGCATCAGGCGGAGAGGTATCCACGGTCAGTACCGTTCAATCTGGCTCCTTGGAAAGTTCCAACGTCGATCTCACCGCGCAGTTGGTGAATATGATCGTCGCCCAGCGCAGTTTCCAGGCCAATGCACAGGTCATCTCTGCGGTGGATACGCTCACCCAAACCATCGTCAATCTGCGCTAGGTAGATAGGTAATGTAATCATCACGAGGAGTCACGATCATGGACCGTATGCTTTATGTAGCCATGTCTGGTGTCAAGCAGATTATGCTGGCCCAAGAATCCAACAACCACAACCTGGCCAACGTGAGCACTACGGGTTTTCGTGCCGATCTCAACGAGTTTCGGGCGATGCCGGTTTTCGGAGACGTATATCCGTCACGGGTATACTCCATGACCGAACGTCCCGGCATCGATTTTACGCCAGGTGCATTGGTCTCGACTGGCAATGATTTGGATGTCGCCATTCATGGAAAGGGATTTATCGCGGTACAGGGGCCAGATGGCAAGGAAGCCTACACGCGAGCAGGCGAATTGCATGTGGGGCCTGGAGGCGTCCTGATGAATGGTTCGGGTCATTACGTGCTCGGCAACAATGGCCCCATTTCCATTCCTCCCTATGAAAAGGTAGACATTGCACAAGACGGCACGATCACCGCCCGTCCGATGGGCCAGGCCGCTACCGGTATGGCGGTGATCGATCGGATCAAATTGGTCAGCCCCCCCTTGGATCAACTGGATAAGGGACTCGACGGACTCTTTCGACTGCAGAGTGGTGCCGTTGCACCAGCGGATGGCAACGTTATTCTCACCTCTGGCGCGGTTGAGGGAAGCAATGCCAATCCTGTGGAGTCGCTGGTGACGATGATCAACCTACAACGCCAATATGAAATGCAGGTCAAAATGATGCGCAGTGGGGAGGACAACGCTTCGGCGGCATCGAAATTGCTTCAAGTCCAGTAGTACATAAAAAGAACAAAAAAATGGCAGTTCTTCTCGGAGCAATCTTCCGGTTATTGGGGAGTCAGGTTCATGAATCGCGCCCTGTGGATTTCCAAGACGGGTCTTGACGCACAGCAAACCAACATGGCGGTGGTTTCCAATAACCTTGCCAATGTAAGCACAACTGGCTTCAAAAGAGACCGTGCGATCTTTGAAGACCTCATCTACCAAAACATACGCCAAGCGGGTGCACAGTCATCGCAGAGTACCACGCTACCCTCAGGGTTATCTCTCGGCACGGGGGTACGCACGGTGGCCACTGAAAAGTTGTTTAGCGAGGGCAATCTCGTCCAGACGGGGAATTCTCTGGATCTTGCCATCAATGGCCGTGGATTTCTGCAAATACTGCAACCCGACGGTACCATTGCCTATACCCGCGATGGTGCTATGCAGCTCAATAACCAAGGTCAAATTGTGACTGCCAATGGTCTACTGTTGCAACCGCAGGTTGGCAACATTCCAAGCAATGCACAAAGCATCACCATCGGCAGCGATGGTACCGTTTCGGTTAAGATCCCCGGGCAGGTGGCAGCACAACAACTCGGCACTTTACAGCTTGCTGATTTTATTAACCCCACCGGATTGCAAGCCATTGGAAATAATTTGTTCCAAGAAACAACGGCCAGCGGCTCTCCACAAACCAATACACCGGGTTTGAATGGGATGGGCACGCTCATGCAAGGTTCTGTCGAAAGTTCTAATGTGAATGTGGTGGAAGAAATGGTCAATATGATTGAAGTGCAACGTGCTTATGAAATGAATTCAAAAGCGATCTCGACGACCGATCAGATGCTTGGCTATCTTTCCACGAATGTATGAGGTCATACCATGAACGCCATAATGACTGTCTTGTTGATGTTTTCCGTTTTGATGCTGGGGGGGTGTGCGGAAACCCCACAACACGACCCCGCCTATGCACCCACTTTGCCGCTTGCTTCTCGTACCCCCCCGCCGCAGGATGGTGCCATTTTTCATGCTGGCTATGACATTGTGTTGTTTGAAGATGATCGGGCACGCAGGGTGGGTGATATTCTCACAGTGACGCTGGTCGAGAAAACCAATGCCAGTAAGAACGCTGAAACAAAGCTCAGCAAAGCAGATGCGCTCTCGTCTTCTGTCACGACGCTCTTTGGACACAAGCCTACCGGGAGTGGAATGGCTGGATGGGGTGACAACAACATGAGTAGTAGTGCATCCTTCGATGGTTCAGGCAATAGTGTTCAGAGTAACAGTTTATCTGGAAATATCAGCGTGACGGTAACAGAAGTATTGCCCAATGGATATTTGATGGTGCGTGGCGACAAGGTGATTGGATTGAACCAGGGCAGTGAATATGTGCGCCTTTCTGGAATTGTACGACCGAGTGATATCAGTGCCGCCAATACCGTGTTTTCTACGTCGATTGCCAACGCAACGATTTCTTATGGTGGAAAGGGTGCGCTGGCAGATGCGAATACGATGGGATGGCTTGGGCGGTTCTTTATTAGCGCACTCTTTCCTTTCTAGGCGTCTTGGTCGTTGACTTGATCTAGCACCTCCCCGCGAGGGGAGGGGTTGGCAGGGAGGGATGAATGCTGGTTTTGACTTGTTCTTGATTTGTTCTTGGCTTGTATTTTATTACTTGATAAGTTATTTGATAACGTTTTTATATGCGTAGTTAGTATTTCTTGAATCACAGAAGAATCAAAAGCAATCAAAAGCAACAAAGAAAAATCAAACCCAGCAGATTACCTCTCCCCAATCCCTCTCCTTTCAGGAGAGGGGCAATCTAAGAGCCAAATACAGGTTCTTTATTTCGTGAATCGATGATCCATAATCGTCACAATGCGTTCTACCTCTGCTTCCACACGCGCCAGGAGTTCTGTGGAACTTGGAAAATGGAGCGTGATCTCTCGACGGAGTTGACCAAGGGCGGAAAGGTGTGCAGTAAATCGTTCTTCCCCACGTAAATGAGGTGCGTACCGCAAGAGCAATTCCAGATCCTCGCGAAGATCTTCCAACGAACGGCGATCCTCTAAGGCCGTACCACCCCCGTCTTCAATCAGAGGTTGAAGCACATCCCGCACAGCAACGGATTCTTCTGGGCTACTCCATACATGGGCAATCGGCCAAAGATCGCAGGGAGTAGCCTCCTCACGACCCTCTAACAAAGCCGCAGCGCGAATCAGTTTGAAGCCCTTGATAATCCGCCGATCAGAAAGCGACACCCCTTCAGCACGCAAATGGCGCAGCAGACCTTGGTACAAAGGGGATATTTTGTCCACGGCAACGGTAGGCAACACACGGTAGAGATCATCTAAATCTTCCGGCGTGAGCGATCCCTCCGGCGGCGCTGTTTCCCCCTCAAGCGCTGCACCTTTCTCCAACAATTCAGCGAGCGAGGCATCTTGCACAGGCGTCATGACCGTGCGTAGAAGAAATCGATCCGAAAAAGCACGTAGACTCAGATCCTCAGGCAGCGTCCGCGAGGCCGCAAACAGCGCAATCAAGGGAACGGTCTGACGTTCTGTCTCGTTACGCAAGACACGATCCTGGATCAAACCAATCAGGGTGTTCACAATCGCAGAATTGACTTGAAATACATCGTCTAAAAAAACCACGCGGTTCTGAGACACCCGTAGCTCAGAAGGATGGGTAAAATGGGTCAGCAGGTATTGGAAAGTCTCACATTGGATCGACGCCGCAAAACGCGCCACCAGTTCGGATTTGGCAGTCCCCTGCGACCCTAAGAACAGCAAGTGCTCACGACAAACAAGAGCAAGAGCAATCAGATCAATCGCAGTATCGCGTCTTGCAA
Organism: uncultured Thiotrichales bacterium; assembly: GCA_903824965.1. Classification (GTDB taxonomy): domain Bacteria; phylum Pseudomonadota; class Gammaproteobacteria; order CAIRSR01; family CAIRSR01; genus CAIRSR01. Next base: position 10,801 of record CAIJYR010000038.1, on the reverse strand, counting down.
AGCGAAGCTTGAGCGTGGAAGATACACACTGAAGGCGATCAATCGTGGCAAGAATGTCTGGAGAAAAGCTCACGACACTTTCTTACCCAAGGGATATTCGAGCCCAAGGATAGCCAGTAACCACAGCACCGCAAAGCAGGTACCCATGAGAAAAACCCCCTGGAGGCCAAAGTGTGCGTGCATCCATCCACCGAGGCTTCCCCCGATAAACGCCCCAAGGAATTGCGCGGTACTGTAAATGCTCATCGCGGTTCCTTTGGCTTCTGGAGGTGCCAATTTGGACATAAGGGAGGGAAGAATGGCTTCCAGTAGGTTAAAGGCCGTAAAAAACAAAAACAAGACGATTCCCATTCCCCAGAGACTGACATGGGCAGGAACGAATAGACATTCCGCAATGCCCAAAAGAGAGACTGCGCCGATCAGAATGGGTTTGATAAGGCCGCGTTTTTCCGCGATCAAGATAAAAGGCACCATGGCAGCAACCGAGAACAACAAGACAGGCAAGTAAACCCACCAGTGGTACTGACGATCTAGATAGCTGCTCAACACCAAGGGGATAACCACCCAATTGGCGGTAATGATAGCGTGCAAGGACAGAATACCAAAATCCAGACGACGAAGCGTTGCATTGCGATAAACCCCTGCGAGTTGAGCGGGTACCGCTTCAGCGTCTTGGTGCAGATCGCTATGGGCAGGGGAGGGGACAACGAAAAAAAGTACCGCGATGCCAAACAGTGCCAACCCCCCAATGAGCCAGAAAATACCAGGGACTCCAATCCAATGATCAATGCTAGGTGCCACGACAATGGCCACCATGAAAGACATCCCAATGCTCATGCCAATGACGGCCATGGCCTTGGTGCGTTGCGTCTCGCGGGTTAGATCAGCCGCAAGCGCCATCACCGGCCCGGCAATGGCCCCAGCACCTTGGAGAGCACGACCGAAAATAACCCCCCAAATGGAAGTAGACAGCGCAGCTACGACACTGCCCATGGCAAAAATCAACAGACCAATCGCAATGATCCGCTTGCGTCCAAATCGGTCGGACAACATCCCAAACGGGATTTGCAAGAGGGCTTGGGTAAGGCCATAGGCTCCAATCGCAACACCCACAAGGGTCGGCGTAACCCCCAGCAACGACTGATTGGCATAGAGCGCAAAAACCGGAAGAATCATAAACAATCCAAGCATCCGCAACGAAAAAATACCCGCCAGCGCAACGGTTGCGCGGCGCTCGGCAGAGGTCATGCCTGCTTGGTTCATGCGTTTGTCCTTACAATCGATGTTCTGGTTTGTGGATGGGGAGCGCGTTGTAGCTAACTGAATACCGAATCTTGTTACTGTACTTTGGCATCCAACAACCGTTAAATCCTCACATCTGGACAAAATCAAGAGACACCTGCCGCGAACGCTTATTCCCAGAGACGTTTATTTCAACGCCATCCAGCTCGCTTCGTAGCGAATAGTCCCACCAGCCATTTGCCTCTAGCAGTTCTAGACAGAGTTCATGCAGTAGATGTTCGTTTGGCGATGTCTGTGGATCGAAAGGAAATTCTACAGTAAAGGTTGCCTGTTTATCCTGCAAAACAACACCAAGAACCTTAACACCATAAGCCTGAAAAACGCTCTGCGTCGGATGGTGCCAAGAAGACATATCCACCCTTGTTTCTGTTGATTGTGATGCATCGGCACCATACACCCGAGGCGACAAAACAGAGCAAAAAAGCATACCAGCCAGATACGCTACAAAAAGATACTGATTGATAAGCATGATCTATCCACCTTTATTCCTTCCCACCCACCACAACCGTTGCCAAATGCGCAGGATCAATGCGACGTTGGAACACCTCTCGGATCTGTGCCACAGTCACAGCCTCTACTTTTTCTTTGAAGTGATCTAAATAATCCAGGGGCAGATCGTAAAAGGCAATCATCGTCAGGTACGCAGCGACTTTGCTATTGCTGTCAATGAGGAGCGCAAAACCACCGGTAATATTCTCTTTTGCCTTGATGAGTTCTTCTGGGGTTGGCCCCTCTTGTACAAATTTTTCCAAGGTTTGTTGTAAAACCTTGCGTGCTTCCTCTGCTTTGTGGTTGCGTGTTTGAAGGCCCATCACAAAAGGCCCCGCAGCACGCATAGGCAACAGTTCGCTATAGGCAGAATAGGCAAGTCCCCGCTTCTCTCGTACCTCTGCCGAAATGCGCGAAACCAATCCACCCCCACCCAGAATATGATTGCCCACGTACAGCGGGAAATACTCTGGATCCCCGCGCCAAGTCCCTGGTTGGCCAGACAGTACGTGGGTCTGCGCACTCGGAAAAGAGATCGTTTCTACCCCCACGTTCGCACCCATCCCGGGCACAGGCGGAAGTGCTGCAGGTGCCTCACCCGCCGACAAGCCACCCGCCACCCGCACCGCCAAAGCAGCCGCCCCTGAGCGGTCGAGATCACCGACCAGGATCACCACCGCATTGTGCCCCACGTAGTAACGGTGATGGAAATCGATCATGGCTTCACGGGTAATCCCCGCGACACTCGTAGCCGTACCCAAAGCAGGGTGCCCGTAGGGATATTCCCCATAAAGCGCCTTGTAAAAAGCGCGGCTCGCCACCGACCCCGGGGACTGATCTCCATTCGTAATGGCTACCAGGGTCTGGGCACGCACCCGCTCGCACGCATCGGGCGGGAAGGTAGGACGTGTGATCACGGCCGCCAACAGATCCGCCGAGCGTTCTAGGGTGGTGCTCTCAGAGAGGGCGCGTAGACTCGCAGCGGCCATATCGCGCAAAGACTCCGTACCAAGCCGCGCACCCAAACGCGCCAATGCGTCTGCAAGGGCGTTGGCGTCCCAGTCCCCCGCACCCTCATCGAGTAGACCATTGGTGAGAGAAGCAATCCCGGGATGATCGCCATCGTAGGCACTGCCAGCACTAAACACCACTTGGATGTCCACCATGGGCAGTTCATGCGCCTCCACAAAATAGACCCGCGATCCATTATCCAGTGACCAGTGCTGTATGTGGGGAGTTGCCATCGCCGGAATCGCACCGAGCAACAACCACCACACGAGAATCTCCAAAAAAGACCGACAGATCCGGATCAAAACCGATTCAACGCACATGGTCGCCTCCGACAGCTCCCTCCGCCACGGGATGATGGGGATCAATGGGTTGTGGATCGAGGATGGCCACCGTAAGGTTGTCATCGAGCAGATACTGCCGAGCTACCGCTTGTACCTGTTCGGCCGTGACCGCCCGAATGTGATCGACGTAGGTATCCGCCAAATGCCAATCCAGGCGAACCGAATCGAATACCCCGATCTGCATCGCCTGGTAAAAGACCGAATCGCGTTGATACACATTGTCTGCCACGGCCCTGGTTTTGACACGTTCGAGTTCTGCGGCGCTCACGGGTTCTTCCCGCATATGACGCACCTGTTCCCGCAACGCCGTTTCGAGGGCTTGGATGCTTTTGCCTTGCGCAGGCGTTCCCGACAGGGTGAACAGATCCTGCAAGCGAGCAGCAGCGTCATAACTCACATCGGTGCTGGCTGCGACCTCTTGGCCACGCACCAGCTCACGCGTAAACCGTGCACTGGCATCGCCATCCAACAATTGTGCGAGTACATCCAACGCATAGGGTTCCCAGGGGATTGTGGTGCTACGGAGTACAGGCACATGGTAGCCCATGACCAAAAACGGCAAGCGTGCAGGTGCTTTCAGGGTGACACGCCGTTCGCCGCGCTGGGCGGGTTCGGGAGCATCCTTGGGGATGGACAAGCCCTGGGTGGGCGGCAGAGGTTCAAAATACTGTTTTGCCAGTTTGAGGACTTCTTCTGGGTGCACGTCGCCCACGACCACCACCGTAGCGTTATTGGGCGCATACCAGCGGTGGTACCAACCGCGCACATCGTCCACGGTGAGGCGTTCGATGTCCCCCATCCAGCCGATAACCGACCAATGGTAGGGGCTGTTCACAAAGGCTGTGGCAAGGAGCTGTTCTTGAAGCAAGGCACGGGGATTGTCATCGGTACGCAGCCTTCGTTCCTCCATCACCACTTCGTGTTCTTTGACAAACTCCTCGGACGGCATCGACAGATTGCGCATCCGATCCGCTTCTAGGGCAAAACTGATCCCTAGACGGGTGTTTTCCATACTTTGGAAATAGGCAGTGTAATCGCGTGCAGTAAAGGCGTTTTCAGAACCACCATTGGCTGCAATGATGTGTGACAGTTCGCCCGAGGGATGGAGTGGGGTGCCCTTGAACATCATGTGTTCTAGCATGTGGGAGATGCCCGTGATCCCCGTATTTTCGTAACCCGATCCCACACGATACCAGACCTGGGAAACCACGACGGGTGCCCTGTGGTCTTCCTTGACCAACAGTTTGAGACCGTTTTCTAGAGAGAACTCGTGGTTGACCACAAGAGGTTGGACCGCTGGAGAGGAGAGTGTGGCGTGGGTGTCTTCAGCATACGCAGCACCAAAACCAAGAGCCGCTGCACACAACACAACCCACACTCCTTCTGTGTTCTTTTTCACGATAAAGCGCCTTGCGTTGGTTCTAGTTCGGGGGAGTTTCCATCAAAGGGTAGTAGGCAATCACCTCATTTCCGCGTCCTCGGAACTCCACACGCTGACACAAATGGCGCACCAGTGCGATACCGCGCCCAAAGGGAACATAATCATTGCTGATGGTACGTCCATAGACAGCGTGATCGAAACCAGGCCCACTGTCTACAAGCCGTATCCGCAATGCTGGAAAGCGTTCTTTGACAATCGACAAATCGACACTGATGCGACCGCTTTCGAGCGATTGTAGGCGTTCAGTACGCAGACGAATATAACGCTCGAAACCATCCTCAGATTCGATTTTGATGCGAGAGTCCAGTCCAAGTAGGCCATGATCAAGCGCGTTGTTGTACAATTCTGCGATAATGACAAAGAAATTACCCAAGTGATATTCGTCCAACCCTGCTTGGCGACACCAATCTAAGAGAAAAGGCAGTACATCGATATTGCGTATTTCTTTGTGTCCCAACCGTACGCCCAGATACCACTGACCTATATCATAGATAACTTGCTGTGGGGAATGTACAGAGATATCCGGTGTGACTACAGAGGAGAGATCACGACATTCCAGTGACACAAGAGAAACGTCATCAATTTGAGGTGCCGATCCCAGGTGGCGGTGGAGTGCATCAAGGATGTTGTCCAGCCAAGTGCTGGACGGTGTGCTCAACAATGCACGGGTCAGACCCGCCGAACCGAAGGGAATCCCTTGCGGATCTTCGGCCTCTAACAAACCATCTGAGCACATCATGAGTTTGCCTGGGGTTGTCCACTGGTACACTTCTAAGTCAGCACTAAAAGTGCTGTCAACCATAATGCCAAGCGGTGGATGCATAGAAGCAAAAGTGCGCAACACCTCACCATTTTCGTTGGCGAACAGCGCGGCCGGACAACCACCGTTCCAAACACTGATGGTATTGCTCGAGAACTCCACGGAAACCAAGGCCGCTGCTACAAAACGCTCTCTAGGCATGAGGCGGCGAATCTTACGATTCATCTCTGTGGTGATGCGGGAAATGGGGAATCCCTTTTCCGTCATCCCATAAAAAACCTCAATCATGGGGATAATATTAAGGGCTGCTGCCAATCCGTGACCGGTGGCATCGGCCAAAATGACATGCAGATCCCCCGCTGGGGTACGTGCAGAGGCAACCAAATCGCCACTAAAGTTGAGTGCCGGAATAATACGATACGACACCAACTCATCATTCTCCTGCCCAAACCCCACAATCCGATCCATGACGTGGGCTGCTAAAACACGCTCTTCTTCGGCTTTGTCTCGATATTCCTGCAGTCCCGCAAGACTTTCCGTCAGTTGCCCCTGGATGGTTGCGATACGCTCCATCACCCTGATTTTTTCCCGCAGGATGGTAAAATTGACAGGCTTGGTGAGATAGTCATCCGCACCGCTCGCGATGCCCTGAACGAGGTTTTCTTCGCTCCCTAACGCGGTGAGCAAAATAATGGGCACCCAATTCGACCCAGCCAAAGTACGGATACGCGCCGTGGCATCAAAGCCATTCATCACGGGCATCATCACGTCCATCAAAATCAGGTCGGGTCGCTCGATCTGGTAGCGTTCTACCGCTTGTGCACCATCCATGGCGGTGACGACCGAATGCCCCCATGTGCGGCAATAGGTAGAGGTAGTCACCACGTTCAGGCGATTGTCATCCACAATCAGAATTTTCAAGGCTCGCCCTGGTAACGTACACCTTTGGAACCGGAATCATGAGCACGCGAAAACGCACACAATGCGTCTGTGTGCTCCTGAAGAATCTACGCTGCTGGTCTTCCATAGCCGCCAGACACGCAGAATTTTCCCGCCCGATTCAGACACGACCATTCTGAACGAAGCGACATGCCCGCATCGATGCAAGATAGCACTCAGGAAGTTTTAACGCAGGACGAATAACTTGTGAAAATTCGCCACCTCTAAGATTTGACGCACCGCACCACGACTGTTTACCAACGCCAATTTGACGCCGGTTGGTTCAGCCTTCTCCCGTAGCAACAAAAGCATTCCCAGCGCCGAGCTATCGAGATAGTTGACAGCAGAAAGGTCAACATCAATGGAATCCATTTCGCGTTTGCTCAGAATGCGCTCGTAGCTGTCTCTAAACTCGCGACTGGCGTTAAAATCAAAACGCCCTTCCAGTTTCAGTGTGGCTGTCTGACCAACCTCGTTGATGGTAATTTGCATGGGCATAAAAGTCTCTCTGCGTATTGGAAATAGGAATAAAGCGAATTACACTCGAAGCTGTCGACCACCACTTCGTGCCAAACAACTCAATATTCTGTCGGATATCTCTGAGAGCGGTGCTTGCTCATGCACAGCACCCATGAGAAACGCCTCTCTGGGCATTCCGTAAACGATACAACTCGCCTCGTCCTGACCGATGGTGTGGGCACCGCTTTCCCTGAGTGCAAGCATTCCAACGGCGCCGTCTTTTCCCATGCCTGTGAGGATTACCCCAATGGCGTTGCGCCCAGCCGCTACAGCAGCAGCGTGGAAAAGTACATCCACAGAAGGTCGATGACGATTGACCGGAGCATCCTGATTTAGGCCCAACACATAATCCGCGCCTGAACGCTTCACCGTCAAATGGGCATCCCCTGGCGCAATATAGGCGTTGCCGGGCAAAGCACGCTCCCCATGGGTCGCCTCTTGAACACGGATGCTACACAACTGGTTCAAGCGATCGGCAAACGATCGGGTAAAACCCGCAGGCATGTGCTGGGTGATCAGGGTCGCCGGTGCATCAGGTGGCATCTTTACCAACACCTCCTTGATGGCTTCGGTACCACCCGTCGAGGCACCAATCACCACAATCCGTTCTGAACTGTACCACATTGTCATCGGTTTGGGATGGGTTGGTGGCGGGGGTGCAGAGACTGGCACGGTATGCCTCATGCGAAGCGGGAAGCGAGCTACCGAAGCAGCACGGATCTTATCGGTGATTTCCTGTGCGTAGTCTTCCATTCCGCGACGGATATCGATACGGGGTTTGGAAACAAAATCAATGGCACCAAGCTCCAGAGCGCGGAACGTGACTTCCGAATTACGCTCCGTGAGGGAGGAAACCATCACAACCGGCATGGGTCGCAACCGCATCAACCGTTCCAGAAAATCCAAGCCATCCATCCGTGGCATTTCTACATCCAGCGTCAGCACATCGGGTGTCAGTGCCTTGATCTTGTCGCGTGCTTGGTATGGATCAGCGGCAGTTCCCACTACGGTCATGTCAGCCTCACGGTTGACAATCTCCGTCAGGACACTACGGATGAGGGCCGAGTCGTCGACTATCAGCACCTTAATCACAGGAGGGGTCATGTAGGAGGGTCGAATCCGGTGCGGTTCGTGGGTGGTAGGAAAGAAGGTGCGCTGTGCGTTAGCAGGAATCTATGAACGCACTGCGCTTGTAGTTTTATAGCTACACCTAACAACCTATGCAATGTCTTTCTGCAACAACCCTCTGATCGTAGCATTGTTCGTAGCCATCGTCCAGTACACAACCATTGCACATTGCACACGTTACGGCTCAGCGAACGTACCGTAACCACAACAGACCAATCCCTAAGAAGATCAGCGTAGGAAACCATGCACTGAGGATCGGATTTAGCGCATCCATTTGTCCGATATAATGATAGGCCCTGTTCGTGATGTGAAAAGTAATTCCGACCAAGGCACCCACCAACACCCGCTGATTCAAAGACACAGAACGCAGCGGCCCCAACAAGAAAGGAATCGCAAGCAACACCATAACCCCCGTACTCAGGGGATTGACCAGTTTCACCCACATCGATAGGACATAGCGCGAAGCATCTAGGTGGTTATCCTGCAAATAAGCGATATAGTGATAAAGTCCCGTGATGGAAAGTGCATCGGGACGGATCATTACCACGTCCAAGAGACCTGGGCTTAGGAGAGAAGACCAACGTGCTGTGGAAATCTGTTCGGTGGTTATTTTGTCTTCGAGCATCCGATGACGCACAATCCCTGCGAGTTGCCAGGTACCGTTGTCATAGGTGGCCATGGCCGCCTCGGTTTGTGTTTGTAGCCGATGATCGGCATCCAGGTCGTAGATGGTCAGATCAGACAGTCGCCCCCCTGGATGGATGCGCCGAATATTGATGAAATGATCCCCATCCCGCGCCCAGAAACCAGAACGCCCTTGCATGGCCACTTGTTGACCCAGTGCAATCGCACGCTCTCGGTTGGCAACCTGCTCCAACTCAGGTGCAATCCACTCACCTACCACCAATACAATCCCCATAAGCAACGCGCCAACCCGCATGACAGACAGGCCAACGCGTGCGATAGATACCCCCGCCGCACGGATGGCCGTTAGCTCACTGCTGCTTGCAAGGCTGCCAAGTCCAATCAAGGTTCCGATCAAGGCTGTCATGGGAAACAATTCGTAGGTACGCTCAGGCAACGTGTAGAGCACATACCTCAGCGCCTCCGCGATTCCGTATCGGCCGGTGCCGACCCGTTCCATTTCTCCCACCAGGGCCACAAACGTATACAACGCAAGCAATATCGACATGACCAACAGGATGCCAAAGGAGACGGCACGCCCGATATGGCGATCGAAAATCTGCATTCGTCTCTTCGGAACCCACCGCAAGAGCATCAATTCCTCATGTCAAGGTGGCGTAGATCTTCCGCGTCTTTACGACGACCGGAGGAGTGTCCATCGGAGGGTTGCCGTCCACTCCCCTGTGGCTGTGCCGGAGGCTGCGTGTACGCCGGAGACTGTTGCCGTCCACCTCCCTGCGGTTGTCCGTAGGGTTGCGTGGCCGGAGACTGTTGCCGTCCACCTCCCTGCGGTTGTCCGTAGGGTTGCGTGGCCGGAGACTGAGACCGTCCGCCTCCCTGCGGTTGCCCGTAGGACTGCGCCGGAGACTGAGGACGTCCGCCCCATCGAGGCGCGTAGGGCTGCGCATCCCCCTGAGATTGAGACCGTCCGCCTCCCTGCTGTTGTGGGGACGGCGTGTATGTCGGCTGCGTGTACTGCGGTTGCCGTCCGTAGGGCTGCTGAGGTCTCGCGTTGCCTGCTTCGGGTTGCGCGTGGTAGGGCGTTACACGAGATTCACCGTCCGAACGGCCATGACCATGCTCGAACCCTTCATGCGAGTGCTCATAGTGCGGAGTTCTGTGCCATTCGTCCCTGTGCTGGTGCGACCACTCCCGATATTCATGAAGCGCATGCTCGCTGGGTCTCATGGGTGCCCAGTACCCATCATAGACGCGCCTCCCCCCCTCATCCACCCAATAGATCGAATCGCCGAGACTGATCTGCCGTACCAGGCGAACACAATCACACCGGGAATCGTAGCGGTGATAATAGGCAACCTCTGGGGATGCCGAAAAGTATATGGGCGTTGCCATGTCCAGATTACCACCCACCAGATACGGCTGCTCACTGAGCGGAGCGTACCCGTATCCATTGTCCGATAGCGGTTGCACGACACAGCCATTCAGGGCAACGCTTCCTAGCGCAAAAAAGAGTGCTGTCTTTTTCATCGGTGTGCTCCAGAAGCAAGTTGTACCGAAGGCTGACACCTCAAAGAACGTCAATTTCCCATATCAAGGTGGCGTAGATCCTCTGCGTCTTTACGACGACTGGATGACTGCCCTTGGGAGGGTTGCCGTCCCCCTCCCTGCGATTGTGCGAAGGGCGGCGTGACCGAAGATTGAGACCGTCCTCCTCCCTGTGGCTGTGCTGAGGGCTGCGTGGCCGGAGACTGAGACCGTCCCCCTCCCTGCGGTTTGGCGTTGCCCGCGCCAGGTTGCGCATGGCGCGACTTTGCACGGGGGTCTTCCTGATCTGTGTTTTCGCTCAAGTGCTGATGGCGAGGGGGGCCGTACCCTTCGTTCTGGTGCTGGTACGACCACGCCTGAGAGTTGTCATACCCTCCGCTGTCACGCATCGGCAGTGCTTCTACGCTAGCACTGCTCAGGGTAATGGTGCTTAACGCCAAAAAAAGTACAGTATTTTTCATGTTCTTCTCCAAAATCAATCGGATACTAAGTTCGGATACCATGAATACGCTATGAGTATTGCAAGAGCCTCAGTTTCCCATGTCAAGGTGGCGTAGATCTTCTGCGTCTTTACGACGACCGGACGACTGACCTTGGGATTGTTGCCGTCCGCCCCCCTGACCTTGGGATTGTTGCCGTCCGCCCCCCTGCCCTTGGGATTGAGACCGTCCGCCCCCCTGC
>CAIJYR010000037.1 GCA_903824965.1 uncultured Thiotrichales bacterium | reverse complement strand
GTCGTGGCGGACGCAGGGCGGCGCGGGCGCCGAAGGCACGGCATGTCGCCAATTTTTCGCTCCCGACGGCGACTGGGATGTCCCAGTCGGGTCTCGCGAAAAATGGCGACTTCCCTGATTACTTGGTTAAAACTTTTTTGACCTTACCCAGTAGAGGTAATTGAATCTGCCACATCTCCGTAGCATAATGGCTGTGTGTTGGGATGTCCGAGTTCACGTTGGTGATTTCGGCGATCTTGGTTGGCTAAAAAACGCATCGGGGTGATGGAAATGAGCAAGAGAGCAGGTCGTCGTGTCTATCAGGTGCTAGCTGGTGTGGTGATAGTGGGCTTGCTGGGGGAAGTGCAGGCTGCGGATCCTGTACAGTCCTCCGCGACTGACCAGCACGCGGCTCCCATGCCTAAAGGTGTGCCTCACAAGGCCGACAAACATCACAGACATGCCAGACATTGGGGTGGGATGGCGCAAGAGTCGCTGATTTCGCTGCGGTATGCGCAAGTCGGCAACGTCGGAGAGACTCTGAAGAAGCTCAGCATCAAGGTCTCTGTCTCCTCAGACGAAGCCAGCAATGTCCTCGTGGTGAGGGGGGATGCGACCTCTGTGCGGATGGCCAAAGAAATTGCCTTCAGGATGGATGCTGATGCATCCGCCCACCAGACATGGATAGCGTTGCGGTATCTGAGTGCACATGCGGTACGTGACGCAATCGGAAATCTCTATCCGCATCGTGAGGCATGTGTTTCTTCGCAGGGCGTTGTGTGTGTGCGCGTGTTTGGCAGTGATGTGTTTGTATCGGAAGACACGGCAACTAACTCCCTCCTGCTGAGCGGCCCTGTGAAGTCTGTAGAAGAGGTCAAGAATACTGTCTCCGGCTTGGAAGCGAGTGCTGCCAAGCAGACGGAAACAGCAGCGAGCCGGTGGGCAACCCTACGGTACCCATCGTGGGTTGAGTTTCGGTAGCGTCTTGAGACGCACGGACTGCTGTGTGTCGTGGTGTGCGGGTGCTACTCAGCAGGGCGCATTCGAGAAGAAAACTGAACATTTTAATTCCATTGTGGGCTTGGCAGACGGCGAGCAGTACACCAGAGGTGGGGGATGAGCGATACACAAGCAGGTCGTCGTAGAGGGTGGGCGGTGGTGGTGGCTTTTCTGTTCCTGGCCGGGTTGCAGTGGGGGGCCAGAGCGGAGGATGCGGGCGCTGTCATTGACTGGCGCAATGATCTTTTCATTCGAGATTCGCACCAGGAACCTGTGGCCGATGTGTTGAGAAAGATATTGTCGATCAACAACAAAGACATGGTTGTGATCGTCAACCCGGATGTCGTGGGTACGGTGAATTTCAATTTTGATGACAAGGCACACCTTGATCTGCACTCTGCCTTTAACAAGATTATGGCGGAGCTTTACCTGTCTTATACCTACGATAAGACCACGAACCAGATCACCATTGTCGCAGCAAGCAGTGCCACCCAAGATTTGGTTCCGCTACAGTACACGACCCCTGAACTCATGCTGGCGGCGTTAAAGCGTTTGGGCGTGGTGAATGCCGATCTAGAGGCAAAAGCCGATTCCGAGACCCGTTCCATTTTGCTGAAAGGGTCTACCAAGTCTGTGATCCGCGCGAAGGATTTTATCAGCAAGATAGAGAAGGGTGCTGCCGATCGACAGTCGGGAGATGACGCACGGGCCAAGCTGCGTACCAGTGATCTTGATTCAAAAGCGGGTGAAATCCGTTTGCGTGACAGCGAAAATCGTGCGAAGTGCCTTGAGGAACAGATCATCGCGAGACGGTCTGTGACGATGCAGATTATCCCCGTGCATTTTGCGAGTGTTGGCCCTACCACCCTTGCCTTCCAGGGCGAGAAAATAAGCGTCCCTGGCATGGATGCGACCCTGCGCTCTTTGTTCGAGGAAAATAGCAACGCTGTGCAAGGTGCGCCTGCTTCCTCAGGTTCTGAGCAGGATCCCGCTGCTCATTTCAGAAAGAGTCCCAGCCAGGGAAATGATGCTAGCACGGGAGGCAGTACATCCTCCCAAACGGCCTCTGGTTTTGGTTCCTACACGTCCTCGCCTAACAGTGGTGCAGAGTCGAAACCTTGCGAGATGCCTAAACCTAAATTTGCCATCGATCTGCGTACCAACTCTGTGATCGTTGAGGCTCCACCCGATGTCATCAACAATGTGAAAAAGATCATCGGGGATCTCGACAAACAGATGCCGTCGATCGACCTGGAGGTGATGATCGTCCAAGCCGAATCAGGCACGAGTCGTAACCTCGGGGTGCAGTGGGGTGCCGCCACCAATGCGGGTGGTGCCAACGGCGCGGTGGGGATTAGCACCGGATCAGCTGCAGGCTCTTTGGCCGCCAGTGCAGCCCAAAATGTTGCCTCCTACTATGGCGTGGCGAGGAGTACGGGAACAACGCAAGTCTTTCTTAACGGATCTACTACGCCCTCAGCAGCTGGCTCTGGAACAACGAATTCAGGGCCTGGTTACTCAACGACTGTAGCGTCTACTGGTGGAGTATCGGTGACGACTGGGGGTGTTACGTCTACTAGCCCTCTAACGGTAACGAGTGCTTCCACCCGGACACCCCTCACAGACCCCATCACGTTGTTGCCCCTTTCTGGCGGAGCGGGTGCGGGATTGCTCTCTTATGTGTTGCAAGGATCGAAGGGTGCCTTGGCCATGCAACTGAATGCGTTGCAGAGCCAGGACAAAGCGCAGGTTCTTGCGTCTCCACATGTGGTGACTTTGAACAATGTGCTGGCCAAAATCACCAGTAAGACGAAGGTGAGCATTCCGGTCACGACAGGCGATGGCACACGTTCCGACATCAAGACGGTGGATGCGGGTCTGGAAATGCAGATCACCCCTAGCGTCATTGATCCCTTGAAGGTGGCCGATTTCCGGCAACTGGTTCGTTTGAATATCGATGCCAAGAACTCCTCCTTCAGTGCTGCACTCACCACAGACGAAAAGGAAGTACAGAGCAATGTCATCGTCCCGGATGGGGACACTTTTGTGCTCGGTGGTCTGTTCCAAGACAGCAATCTGGAAGGGGACAGCGGTGTGGTGGGTCTGATGGACATTCCCATACTGGGGAACTTGTTTCGCAGCAAGACGGCCAACTTAAATCATAAGGAAACCATCTTCTTCATCACGCCGAAACTGGTCGATAGCAAGACATTGACGGCTTATGATGTCGGTGCACGGGACTATATGTACCACCAACGGGCTATTTTGGAAGAAGATCGTCACACCCTCCAAGATCATGCGTTGGGTGCCCGCCGTGTGGTAGAGGACGAGTGACATGTCGAGTGGCGCCGAGCGTTTTCTGATTGCTGTGTTTTGGGCAGGAGGAACCTTCTGTATGCTGTTTGCGGTTGCTTGGGCAGTGATTGCCAAGATGGGGATGACCTCGACCATTGGAACCGTACAACAAACAGTGGATGCACTCGCCAAAGCAGAGGTGGAGTTGCTCAACAAGCAGCAGCCGTTTGCGCTGTTCACAGAATCGCACCTACCTAGCTCAATCAACGTGACGATACCGCCGGATGCGAAGTTCGTGTATGAAGCGTTCACCGATGATCACGGCTACTTGGTATTGCGTGCCCATACCAGGCCGGACGCCATGAAGCAGTTTCCTTGGTTCGCGACACCACCAGGACTGTACGAGTACGCGATGGATGGGAATAGCAATGTGAAACGGCAGGAATGGTTCGGGTTTCCAAGCTCGAAACATACCTTGTTTTAGGTGTTACAGTTGAGTCGCTCTACCCGTTCCACCTAGCGGAGTCTGCTCTGCTGGTGGAGCGGTGTAACATTCAACCAGCCCGCCGAAAGGCAGCCGACAAGAAGTGAATATACCCTGAACGACCTTCTTGTTCTGGGTGGGTAGACCTTTAATTAGCGAAAGCTAAGTTGCTCTTACGGGCTGACAGCCGGGAAAGACCGGAACCTGAACACTGACGGTTACCCAAAACCGTCTCCTTTCATCCCCGCCCTTTCGGGTGGGGTTTCTCGGAGACTCGGATGACAAATTTTGGCAGATTGATGGCAACGGCACTTTTTGCCTTGTTGGCGGGATGTGCGCAACAGGGCGTTCCACCGCAGGGTACCGGAAGTGAGCACGGTGCCGAGTTGGCACACACCAACCCAATGCCAGAACAGTCCCGGACTGAGGGGTTGGATGCGCTCTCCCCAGAGGTACCCACCTGGCGTCAGGGGGATACCTGGCGCTACAGCGATGGCTATCAGCTTTTGGTATCCTCGGTCGTAGGTCAGGATGTGACTTTCCAGCGTGTGGATGTGCCAAATGACTTTTTGGTACGTCGTGGCTTGTTTAAGGTAAAATCGAAACAGGGCGATACCGTTCGAGAAATGGTGTATCGTACTCGGGATCCTCAAGATCTGTTTCCCCTTGCGGTTGGAAAACAAGTGGTCTTTACGGAGGAGTATCTGCGTGCTGGGGAAATGATCAGGCACAATGTGTCCTGGACGGTAGAAGGTCAGGAAACAATCTCCGTGCCTGCAGGAACGTTTCCATGCTGGGTTTTGGTCATGCGCACCCGTGGCGTTCAAAGTGATTGGGTCGGGATGGAGCGTTGGTGGTACAACCCTGATGTTAAGCACTATGTGCGATTAGAATACCGCTATGGTACCGAACCGGCAGGGGCACGCGTCCTGATGCCAGGGTACCGTGCTGCCAACTAATCCTGAGACCTTGATCTTGTGATGTGACTGATTAACCAACTAATAGCGAGGATATTACAATGATGATGCGTGCAGCAAAAGAGCGTGGTTTTACGTTGGTCGAGTTGATGGTGGTGGTTGCCATTATCGGTATTTTGGCCGCAGTAGGCATTCCGAAACTGCTCAATTACGTGAAAACGGCGGAAACAGACGAAGCTGTGGAGATGGCTGGGAGAATCAATAGCGCACTGATTGGTTATCTTGGGTCACGATCAGGGTCGGCAACAGCACTTGTTAACGGACTAGACGGTAAGGAGTTGTCATCCAACGTTGCGGCGGGTGCTACCAATTTG
This sequence comes from uncultured Thiotrichales bacterium, assembly GCA_903824965.1. Classification (GTDB taxonomy): domain Bacteria; phylum Pseudomonadota; class Gammaproteobacteria; order CAIRSR01; family CAIRSR01; genus CAIRSR01. The sequence goes on along the minus strand of CAIJYR010000037.1, from coordinate 28,535 downwards.
TCACCGATGATTCCGACCTTGACCCTTCCGGGGAGTCCGCGTTTCGCACGCTATGTGGTGCACACAACTAACTCTGGTGGTGGTGTTGCGGGTATTTTTCACACGTGCATAACAGTCATCCCCTCTGCCGCCAATGGTAATCAGGGTGTCGTGTTGTTCTCCAGCATAGCTGCCACTGCTGCAGCCGCCATCGGCTGGGAAAATTTTCTTAATCGTGAGCATTATCTAAACGGCGGAACACCTCCCAATGGGGGATCCTGTGGTGCGTTCTCTGCGACCGGTACGCCTGCACAGTAGTGTGCACCCTTGGGTGCCGCTCAGTTCGTGATCACCCCTTATTTTGCTGCGCTGTCGCTTCTGGTGCTGGTACTGGCGGTCTATTTCCCTGGTCTTGACGGTTTCCTCGTCTTTGACGATGTAGGTGCTCTTGCCAAGAACCCTACCTTGCACTGGCAGCATTTGGGGTGGTCGGAGTGGGTGGGGGCTGTTTCCTCAGGAGCTGGCGGCGGCCCACTTGGTCGGCCGATTTCGATGTGGAGTTTCGGGCTTAATTATTATCTCGGTGGGGATCACCCCCTGCCGGGCTTGAAACTGACCAACATCGTTTTGCATGCCGTTTGTGGTTTGCTGGTCTATCTGCTGGCGGGGCGGTTGTTGCCTTACTGGTGGCGGGATACACAGCCCCAAGGATTGATTCGTTGGCTGGCAGGTGGGGTAGCCCTTTTGTGGGTTCTGCACCCCCTTCACGTCAGTACCGTGTTGTACACGGTGCAGCGGATGACTGTTCTTTCTGCCTTGTTCACATTGGTGGGATTGTTGGCTTTTGTCCACGGTCGGGAACAATTGATCGTTGGGAGACGGCAGGGGGTATGGTGGATCGCTGCTACGCTGCTGGCCGGGGGATTGGCGGTGCTCAGCAAGGAGAGTGGGGCGCTGTTAGGTCACTTGGAATTGGTTGTGGAGTTGTTGTTTTTCCGTTTGTCTGTTGCGCCGTGCATTGAACCCTGGACAAAGCGGTTTACCATTGTAGCTGTGGCGCTGCCCGTGGTCTTGGTGACTGGCTACCTTGTGTACCTATCGGTGTTTCCGCTTCCTCGGTATGAATTCCGTGATTTTAATTTGACACAGCGTCTCATGACAGAAGCGAGGGTGCTGTGGTTTTATGTCGCTCTGTTGTTGGTGCCTGACCATGGGTACATGGGGCTTTACCATGATGATGTGATCGTTTCTAGGGGTCTGCTCCAGCCATGGACGACCCTGGTGGCTGTGGTCGCTTGGTTTGGGTTGCTTGTAGCATCGGTCTATGCCTGGCGAAAGCGTCTCATACTGCCCTTGGTGTTTGCATTGTGGTGGTTTCTGGTGGGACATCTTTTAGAGTCAACCGTCGTCCCCCTCGAATTGGTCTTTGAACACCGGAATTATCTGCCGTCCGTTGGGGTCGTGATGGCACTTGCCTTTTATCTCGCTGCTTGGTTGCATTGGGCGGTGCGTTGGGAAAAAACGCTGCCCGTAGATGAGATGTTCATGGACTGTCAACCGCCATCGGAACGCCATGTGGGCGGATTGCCGTTGTTGCCTCCGCTGGGTGTTGTGGTCGTAGTGGGCGTGTTGTGGATCACAGAAGTGCATACACGGGTGGCAGAGTGGTCAGCACCTCGTTTGTTTTTCAGTCATTTGTTGTTATCTCACCCTGATTCGCCCACCGCCTGGGGAGATGCGGGCGCTTTTATGGAGCAGGCAGGTGATCTGAGCAGTGCCGCCACCAATTATCGTAAGGCGGCCTCGCTCAACGAACGAGAGGCAGGATACGCTGTCACTGCCGTGTATCTCTTGATGGCGTCTGGTCAGCACTATGAGATCGAGTTAGGTATGGCAGAGCAGCGCCTCTCTCGGTATCCATTGAGTGCCACTACGATTTTGTCTTTGATGGATTTTGTGGATCATGCACAACAGAACAATCTGTACCAAAGCGTAGCGATTCGCTTGTTGCGTCTTGCAGTAGCGAATCCTGTTTGGTTCAAGAGCGATCTGCGTGGGCTTGCCTATTATCGGCTTGGCCATTGTGAATACCGAGCGGGACATCCTGAGGTAGCTCTCTCGGATTGGGAGCAGGCGTCCGACCTAGTTCGGGAGCATACCGTTGAGTGGCGCGGCTTGATGCTGGATTTAGTGCATTATTACCTTGCGCACGGGATGCCTGAAAAGGCACGTTCTGCCCTCGCAGAGGTTGCGGCCAGTGGGCTGGCTGGTGTTGATTCAGAACAACAAAGACTTTTTGCAGACGCGACACGTACACTGTCTTCGGAAGTTGTCCACCCATAAACTGCGTTGAGAGGGTTTGCCATTGGCTCGTTACGTTGATTGGAAAAAAATAGGTCAGGGTGCCTCTGCCAATGTGTTTTGTGCTGTCGATCAGGAGCATGGCCTCGGCAAAGTAGCCATCAAGTTGCTCAAACGTGAGTATGCGGCTGATCCGAGTTTTATGAACAGCCTACGCCAAGAGGTGATGATCTCCCGCGCCATTTATCATCGTGATATTTGTCCGATTTACCAGATTTATCAGGGGCCTTGCCCCTCCGAGATGGGATCAGAGGGGGATGAGTGTGTTGGCATCGTGATGGAGTTCATCGATGGTGGATCCGATCTCAAACACTGGCTGAAAGAGAACGCAGACCGTATCTGTGAAACCATCGAAGAAAGGTTGTTTTTGTTGTATCAGGTTGCCGCTGCCCTGGTGGTTGCCCATAAGCATATTGTTCACAGAGATCTGAAACCGGCGAACATCATGCTGCGCCAGGGTGACATCCGACAACCTGTACTGATGGATCTTGGCATTGCGCTGCGTGGTACGGAGAAAGCCGAGATCGCTGGAACGCCTCGCTACATGGCACCGGAGCAATATACGGCCCCCGAACAGGTAGATCATCGTGCGGATCTTTTTGCGTTCGGGATCATGGCCTATGAGATGTTTACCGGAAGGACTTCACCCGCTTCCCTGTGGGACATCTTGAATACCGGAGAAGTGCCCCGCCCTCGGAAAGAGGATATTCCCCCACCCAGCACTTTTTGCAAAAACCTGCCCAAGGGATTGGACGAAATTATTTTACAGTTGATGGAATATGATCCGGATGATCGTCCGCAATCGGCTGCGGATATTCTTGGCCCCTTAGAGATTCTGATCCCCGGCAAAAGTCGCTATGCCAATTGGGAGAAGATCGGGGAAGGTGCATCCGCCATGGTGTACCGTGCGACCGATCAAAAACATGGTTTGGGTCAGGTGGCCATCAAACTGCTCAGGCATGATTTTGTTTCTGATCCCAGTTTTCTGGAGAGCCTACGCCAAGAAGTGGTCATTTCTCATAAGATTTATCACCGTGATATCTGTCCCATCTACGGGATCTATGAGGGGCCTTGTCCTTCAGGCATGAGCGGTGCACAGGGTTCTTGTCTTGGCATCGTGATGCAGTTGATCGAGGGCGGGAGTGATCTAAAACACTGGATAGATCAAAACAAACAGCGGTTGCGCGACACAGCAGGTGATCGGCTTCGTTTGTTGTGCGCGGTTGCCGAAGCCTTGGTGATCGCACACAAGCATATTGTGCATCGTGACCTGAAACCAGCCAACATTATGCTGCGTCAAGGGGATATCGGCCAGCCTGTGATCATGGATCTCGGTATCGCCTTGTTGGGGGCGAAGCAGGATCAGATCGCGGGAACCCCTCGTTACATGGCACCGGAGCAATACACCTCGCCTGAGTGCGTTGGCCCTGCCGCCGATCTGTTTGCCTTCGGGATCATGGCCTATGAAATGTTTACCGGTGTGACCCCCCCGACCTCCTTGGCCAAGTCTCCGGTTAGGCTGTTTGGGGAGGATGGCTATCCGACGGGAGCCTCTCCCCCGAGGCCTCGACGGGAGGAAATTACCCCCCCTAGCGCATACCTCGCGGGTCTCCCGAGGGTTTTGGACGAAATCATCCTACAGCTCATGGCGTATGAACCTGAGGATCGGCCCCGTTCAGCCGCTGACGTGTTGAGTCTACTGAAGAGTGTGGAACAACCGCCATGGCCTATTCCACCTGCACCGGACGAACTCGCATGGGTGTCCTTTCCAGGAGGCGTCTATATGATTGGCGCAAGCCCAAGCGACACCTTGGCCAATGAGCATGAAAAACCGCGTCGTGAGGTGCGCATTTCGCCCTTTCAAATGACCGTGTACCCAATCACCAACGCGAATTACCGTCAATTCTTACAACGCACCGGACACCGCAGACCCCTTGGATTTCCCGATGATCCAAGTCGTGATGCCTATCCTGTGGTGGGTGTGAGCTGGAGTGATGCCAAAGCGTTCGCGCAATCGGTGTGGGGGGAATTACCCACCGAAGCGCAATGGGAATATGCAGCACGCAATGGGGAGAAGATAGCCCAAGGCAGTGTCTACCCGTGGGGGAAGGATGATCGTAAACCACTCACTGTGCGGGCCAACATTGGTACGGGATCGCTCTCGCGTGTGACGGATTATCCCGAAGGAAAAACCCTGCGTGGGATTTACGATTTGTGCGGGAATGTGTGGGAGTGGTGCTTGGATGTGTGGTCGCCTAAATATTATGATGCTTTGACCAAAGGTATGGTCGATCCCGTCCATGAGCCGATCGAGGAAGTAGGCAAAGGCGCTCGGATGGCGAAAGAAGGAAAAGAGAGGAAAGTCAGGGATCGCAGCCTACGGGGGGGCAGCTATGACAGTATGCCCTCTCAAGCACGCTGTACCGCTCGTTTCTATGCACCGGAGAATAGCCAGTGGCCTTCGGTGGGCTTTCGTGTGGTGAAAAAAGTGTGAGGTGACCCGTGGGTGAGAGCGACAACAAAGTCGCAGAAATGCGGCTACGTTTGCGAGATGCGCAGGGCAAAACACGTGAAGAGCGTATCGGCCCCGATCGCACAGAGGTACTCGTAGGACGTCGTCTACCGGGGGAGCAGGTAGCACATCTGACCGTGGAGGATGATCTCGTCTCACGTCAGCACTGTAAATTTTGGTGGAGTGTTCCACGTGGTGGTTGGGTGGTACAGGATTTAGGATCCTCGAACGGTACCCGGCTCAACGACCAACTCGTAGGGGATGTCATGCCCCTGCATTCGGGAGACACACTCCGGTTGGGTAGAACCCTGGTAGCGGTACACATTCAGGATGGCACAATGGAACAGCTCGAAGATGCGATGAACAGGACGCAGGCGTTGCAATGTCCCGTGCAAGAGGGGGGGCTTGAGCATGATAAGACATTGGTCTTTCGAGCCGGAGCCTTACCTACTCTCGGCCTGGATGCAACCATCCAGGCACCGCGCCCTCTAGGGGGGGCGGCACCGACAGCGCATGCCGATGATGAGACAATTGACGCACGTACCGCCGTGGCGGTACCCACACATCGCACTGCGAGCGAAGCCCTTGTTGTTCCTGGACAGAATGCACTGCTGCGTGTAACCCTGGTCTATTCTGGCGGCAACCGAGAGGTATTGTCGGGGGTTGCAGGCAAACTAGAGTATCTGTTTGGTCGTGCCACGAATGCCAAGGGGAGCGTACCCGATTTTCCCATTGCCGACGAACATGCTTCACGGCGACACTGCCGCATCCATTGGAAGGAGGGGGCGGGTTGGCTGATAGAAGACCTGGGGAGTTCCAATGGTACGAAGGTAGACAATGAAGACTTGATACATGCGGTGCCCGTGTACAGCGGTAGCACGTTGTTGGTTGGAACGACACGTCTGCAACTGAGTTTTGTCGAACCTGGCACCGCAGCCCAGGATAAAACCACCCGTGTGCCTGCGCCTTCGGCCACGGCCAGTGAAACGGGGGGGGGCGATGCAACGGTTCGGGCGGGTGCTACGGTTCGTGCGGCTGCTACGGTCACTGTGGGCAGCTCGGCGACCGTCCGTGTGGATCGAGTAGAGGGAAGTACTGGTGCACGTGCGCAGGTTGTGAAGGAATATCGTCCCGAGGTATCGGAGTCCCTGTGTGGTCTGGCGTTGCAGTTGATCAAGGCCAATCATCTTACCCGTGACGAAGCACTGTCGCTGGCAGATCGCGCACAAACCACGGGTCGGACGTTTTTCAGAATCTTGGCCGAAGACGGCGCGTTAAAATACCGCGCTGAAATTTTTCAGACGGTTTCCGAACAATTGCGTATGCCCGTGCTGGGCACGCTAGAAGAGTTGACGAGCAGTATTCAACGACCCTCCCCGCCTTGGCTATCGATGGCACAGGCACAGCGGCTGGGTACGGTGGCATTGACTCCTGAGGAGGGAGACGAAGAGGGGTATCGGGTTGCCACCATTGATCCCTACGATTTGGTTGCGCGTGATGCGATAGAACATCTTGCGGCGGGTCATTCTTTGCAATGGTATTTGGCATATCCAGACATCTTTCTGGAGACTGTCCAGCGCCTAAAGAGTGGTGAGGATGCCTCCAACGGTCTCGATTTGGTGGCGGTCATTGATCTGGAAGAGGATGAGAAAGGGGCGATTCGGGTCGCCACCACCGACATGGACGTACCCACCCACGTGAATGCTTTTCTCCAGCGTGCTGTGGTACAACGTGCCTCAGATATCCATATCGAACCCACGGAAGCAGCCCTGGTCGTCAGAAACCGTATCGACGGTATTCTGCATGAGGAGCATTCTTTACCAAGGGATCTGCATCCTGAGGTGGTCTCTCGCATCAAGATCATGTCAGGCATGGATGTTGCCGAGAAGCGTCGCCCTCAAGATGGTCGTTTTGGACGCATCATCAAAGGGAGTCCCATTGATGTGCGTGTTTCGACTTTTCCGACCGTCTACGGCGAAAAGATCGTCTTTCGCTTGTTGGACAAGAATGCGCTACGTCCCACACCTGAGGCAGTGGGGTTCTTGGCACGCGATTTGCGGTTGTTGTTGGAGAAGCTCAAGGCACCATACGGTCTCGTCATGATTAGTGGCCCTACGGGTTCTGGCAAAACCACTACGCTATATTCTTGTCTGAGCGCCATTGACAAAGTAAGAAAGAATGTATTGACTGTGGAAGACCCTGTCGAGTATCGACTTGCCGGGGTGCATCAGATGCAGGTCAATGCACGGATTGGCCTCACTTTTGCGAGCGGTTTGCGCACCATTCTGCGTCAAGATCCGAACGTCATCATGGTAGGTGAGTGTCGTGACGCAGAGACGGCCAACATGGCCATTCAGGCTTCGTTGACAGGCCATGTGGTATTCTCGACCATCCATACCAACGATGCGGTGGGGGTGGTGCCTCGCTTGTTGGACATGAAGATTGAGCCATTCCTGGTTGCCACGGCCCTGACGCTGGCTATTGCGCAGCGTTTGGTTAGAAAGATCTGTCCGCACTGTAAAACAGCTGTGATGGGAAGCCGTATCCTAGATGAACTCGAACAAGAAGGGATTACTGCCCATCGACTGGAAGATCTAGGGATTGAAATTGATCCAGAGATGGAATATGCCCAGGGTCGTGGATGTGAACGTTGTCTGCAGAATGGCTACTCTGGTCGTCAGGCCGTTTTCGAGGTATTCGAGATGACGAGTGAAGCGCGTAGGATCATCATGCAAGAGAATTTCAGTGCTGAGGCGCTACGTCAACACGTTCTAGAGTCTGGGATGACCACCTTGATTCGTCACGGTCTCAAACTGGTAGAAGATGAAGTCACCACCTTCCAAGAGGTGATCCGTGTGCTGGGGGAGAAAAGTTAATGTCAGCGGTATCGCTTTCCACCTTGTTGATTTTTACGGGCCAATTGTCTTCCATGGTGAGGAGTCAGTTGCCGCTGGTGGATGTGCTGAGAAACTTAACAGAAGAAACCCCAGCAGGGGTACTGCGGGACACCATGGAGTCTGTGGTGCATGAGGTAGAACACGGAGTCGATTTTGGCGATGCCCTTGCCGAGTATCCGAAGGTTTTCGATCAGATCTACGTCAATGTGGTTCGTGCGGGGATGATGTCGGGCCGTCTCGGAGACGCCATCGAACATATCTCCCTCTATCTCAAAAAGATGGATGAATCCCAGGGCAAGATACGATCTGCGCTTGCGTATCCCATTTTTATGTTTATTGCATTCATCGCGGTGTTGAACGGAATGATCTTTTTTATTCTTCCGCGATTCAAGAACATGTTTGCCTCTTTCGGAAAAGAATTACCGACCATGACCCAATGGCTGATGGATTTTGGGGATTGGTGGCGTGCCAATTACTATATCGTCTTTATAGCGGTTTTCATCCTCGTGGGGGGTCTATTGGCTTGGATTGCCACGACAGAAGGTCGTTACTTGTGGGATCGATATAAGTTACGTCTGCCTGTGATGGGTAGATTGGTTCGTCTGGCGTCTTTGAGTCGTTTTTTGCGTACCTTCTCTGTCCAATTGCAAAACGAAGTGGATTTATTACCGTCGTTGGAGTTGGCTGCTGGGTCAGTCGCCAATGTGTATATCGAAGAATTGATCTACGCCATCGTTAGCGATGTTGAACGCGGCAAGGGGATCGCGGATTCCTTCCGAGAGTACGATGTTTTCTCAGGCATTGTCTTGCAAATGATCGCTGCCGGTGAGGAGGCGGGTACCTTGGATTCCTTGTTGCTGTCTGCTGCGGATTACTTCGAGCGGATGTTGGACAATGAACTGGAACGATGGACGGCCTTGATTAATCCGATTCTTACCCTTATTGTCGGCATGTCGGTGGCGGGCATGATGATCGCTGTGTTTATGCCGGTATTCGATATGGGTAAAATGGTGCAACATTAATGTATTGACTCTTGGTGATTGTCTTCGCAGCGATAGGAACATGTCATGCGGTTTTCAAAATCGAAATCTGTGGTCGACGGTGGTGCTGATGCAGGGTCGAAAGGTGTTGGCTTGTTCATTCACCTGGGTGCTTCGGGCTGGCATGCGCGTACCGTTGGTGCGAGCGATGACCACGCAAAGAAGCTACAGGACGCTGGCGAATTTCTCCTACCGACGGATGGCAAGCATTCACGCCCGGAGCGAATGCTGCAGACGGTTCTTGCGGAGCTCTCTCCCTCTCTGCGTGCGCAAATCACCCATTGTCACCTGCTGTTGGATTCTGAACGATTGGTTTTCTCGGACGTCAAAGCGAATCAATTACAATCGGCAGATCCAAAACGTGTGCGTGAATTTGGCAGGGGATTGCTCGGTTCCAAAGATGTCTCCTTTGGCTATGGAGACCTGGGCGAGCACCATCAGGGGGCAACCCGTAGCAATGGTGTCTACTCTTTTGTAGACACTGGCTTGTTGCGTGACCTACTCGCAGTGCTGGATCAGCTTGCCGGGAAACTCAAGGGTATCGTTCCCATCGAAGCCCTCCTCCTCAAAGAGGCGGAACAAGTGCCCGACGAACCATACGGTGCCATTCTCGTGGGTGCTGAGTACACCGAGGTTATGATCGCCCATGTTGGGATTGGTGCGCTCACGGTACGACACATCCCCATCGGGATCGCCACGTTGCTCCGCGCTGTTGCGGAGAGAACAGGGGTTACTCCCAAACAAGTATTGGGGGCCCTGAAGAGCGGAGACCATCTGCCAAACATCGTCACCTTGGTCAGTACCGTGGCGATGGAGACAGGTGCCAGTCATGGAGAGGTCTCTTTGGTACTGGCAAACCGAGATGCCTTGTCTGAACTGGAACAAGAAAACAGGATCGATGAGCACCGTTTGCGTCTTCAGAATGACCTGCTGGTGCAGATTTTGCGTAAAGTCAATGCGCACCTGGATAGGCGTGCATTGAGTATCCAAGAGTCAGTATTGATTCCCTTGTTACAGAAACTCAATGATGAGATTGCCGCAACCTTAGAATATTTCCAACAACAGCGTGCTTGTGGATTACCACGCAGGATTTCCCTCTTTGGAGAACTTCAACACATTCTTAATTTCGATGCCTGGTTGAATGCAGGATTGCCCCACGCGATTCAGGAGTGCTATGGAAGGAATACGCTTGAGTTATTTGATACCTTTGTAAATCATTCTTCTCTTGTTTCTATCAATTTATTGTCGGGTACCGATGGCCCCTTGGTCTCGGTTGGCAAAACACAGTTTTTGTACAATGCAACGCATGGAATGATGGCAGTCCCTTCTAAAGCCAACCGGGCGCTAGCCGGTGCTGTAAGCAGCACGGGAAGGAAAGGGGGGGGCAGCGGTGGCGCTGCGGGATCGCGGAGAGCGACGGCAAAGCAACAAAAACCGCAAGAAAGTATCGTTTCTCAAGTGACGAAGCTTTTTTCCGGTAAGAAAACCGAGGAGACACCTAGCGAGAACATGGAAGATGAGCGAAACGGCTTTTTCGCGCTCATGCTCCTCCTGTGTGGGTTGTTGTATCTCGGCTATGACCAGTATACCGGTATTACGCAGAATTTTATGAAAAATCTTGCTCCCTGCCTTGGAGATTTTGCTTCAAATCAGACTTTACGCGAAAAGGTTCAAAAAAGCACTCTCATCGCAGTCGTCACCGGTCAGGAAAACAAGGTTTTGTGGACGGAAAAATTTCTATCGATCGGTAAGAACATCAGCGAAAATCTCTGGTTGACCGATGTTTATTTGGATGGTGTTTCCACAGGAAAAACGCCATCCGCCTCTGCAAAACTCGTGATGAAAGGCGCTGCTCTGCCACGCTCGGAAGGCCATGTTGGCGTGATTGCGGATTTTGTGGAGAACTTAAAAAAGGACACAGATATGTTTATGGGAGATTTTAGTGATATCACCTTTGGTGGCCTTACCATTGATACTTCCGATGCTGAGCCTGTGGTGCGGTTTTCATTGGAGGCACATTATGATCCAACGAAACGTTTGTCAGTTCCTCAGGTATCGGGTGGAGATCCTGTCAGACAATACCAGCAAATTATGAAAAATCACGACGCATCGATAGAACAAGCCATCGGTAGTAAGAATCATTAAAAAGGCACATCCATGAATGAATTTTTTACAGCACATCGAACACTGGTTGTTTCTTCGCTGTACTTCGTCTTTGCTGCTTTGTTCTGTGGCTATGCAACGCTCTACGTGGATCGTGCAGCCAGTATCATCGATGCCAGAAACATCGATGACTACCTGAGAAGGGAGGCTAAGAACCTCTCAGTGACGTTAGCAACCATTGCGGAGCATGCCAAGCAGACTGGTGCTCCTGTGAATTCGGTTGAGAAATTCTTAAGAAACTTTAATGAAATCGCCAAGAACGAAAACGTCATTATCCGTAGACTGACACCCGACCAGCAGGATAGCACGAAATTTACAATCGACATCCTGGTTGATTATTATACATTCCTGCGTTTCTCTGCGGGATTAGAATCCAGAGACATCACCATCACCGATTTGCAAGTGCACCCGTACTCCATGGGAGAACTGGATAAAGACAACAAACCCAAATCGTTGCCGCAACATGTCATTTCGTTCACCATCAGTCCACGGAACAATGCAGAACCGTTGAGCAATGATCGCTTACGTGCTCTGAAAGATCAGGTCGCCCAGCAGAACAAACGCAATCCCTTCCAGCGATTTGCTTTTGATTCCAAACTCAAGAGCGTGAGTCAGAGCATCGACTTGACCTGGATCTTTACCATGACCGGCATGGGCAAAGATCCCAATGGAACCTACGCAACCATCGATCACAGGGACTACTACGAGAATGGTACGTTCGACAAAACAAAACACATCGATTCGATTGCGGGTGATCGTGTGAATATGTCCGAGGATACACCGAATGGCAAACAAACCTATGTGTTGAAATACAGACCAGCGGCAACTGCCAAATAGCTTTGGGGGTGATCCTGTCTTGAATGGTACGATTGTGCGAAAACAGCCGTTCCTTGCCATCCTGGGTAGACGGGTCTTGGCACTGTTGTTGGGGCTTACGCTGGTCTCTCCGGCCTTGGCTTCTGACGTTCACGCCCTGATCGAACGGGAAGCCTCTTACTGGAACGTGGATGCCGCCTTGGTCAAGGCAGTCGTAGCTGTCGAGTCTGGTTTTTATTCAGAGGCACGATCCCCCAAAGGGGCCATTGGGTTGATGCAGTTGATGCCAGAGACCGTTCGTCGCTTCGGTGTCGAGGATCCGTTGGATCCCCAGCAAAACATCGTTGGTGGGATACGCTATCTGCGGTTTTTGCTCGACCGATTCGATGGTGATCTGCACTTGGCGTTGGCAGGGTACAACGCTGGCGAAAATGCCGTTGTGCGTTATGGTGGCATTCCGCCCTACCCAGAAACCAGAGACTACGTCGAACGAGTCCTGCATTGTCTCCAGCACGACGATCCGGGCGGAGTTTGTGCCCCAAGGGTCTCAGGCAGGCACTCTGTATCCGCTGCGCTGATTTTCCCACGCCTCCATACCAGCGGAGGCCCTTGTTGGCATGGCCATCCGTGCGGTTTTTCAGCCACAGAAACCCAACTCATGATGAGCCAGTATTTGCTTCGGAAACGCGAGGCCCGTCTAAAGCGTTGTCCCACTTGTCTTGACGAGGAGTAGCGCAGGTGATCCTCGGCACACACCCAAGAGATACCGCGCCACGCACTTCGATGCAGGGCATGACCATCATCGAAGTCATGGTGGCCACTGTCCTTTCGTCGATCTTGGTCGTCGCATTGATGAGTACTTGGGCGATGGTAGACGAGGAATTCCTTCTGTTTACGCTCAAGCAAAAGGCGATCTTTGTCCTGAATGGCGAGATGGAAAGGGCAGTGGCTACCTTTCGGTATCCAATCACGGATGCCGCTACAGCGTGGGACTGGTTCAAGCCTGTCTCAGGGACAACGCGCTATGTCTACAATTCACAAACAACCAGTGCAAGTATGCAAAGAATCTTGCCAGGTCGCAATGTTGATATCACCACAGCGATTTTCGCGGATTCCCAGATCGACCACGTGAACACCTCGAACGCTGCGGGTACCGGACAAGATTGTGGCGGCGGGAAAGATTGCAATGTAGTCTGGTTGGATCGTGCGAGGGGGATTACGGCCAGCTTGAGTTTTGATTTCTCTACAACGGTAGGTGCGACCACGGCTCCTAATCCGGATGCACATTGTAGATGGGTTGGCGATGTCCTTCTTCCTGATGGCAATGGTGCCAATTGCCGCTTGCTGGTTGTGTATCTAAAATATCCCTTTCGCTACCGGAGTGCTACGAATCCCTTGGGAGATCTAGGGCCACCGAAGGAGATTGAGTTACAAACCATCGTGGGAGGGCTCACGCAGTGATCACGTCTCGTCGAATCGCAACCCGTGGCAGCGAACGCGGATTTACGCTGATTGAGGTCTTGGTAGCCGCCACCTTAGCCCTCGGGTTGTCTCTGGTACTGCTTACTCTGTTGGTTCAGGCACAACAAATGTCTGCTGCGATGATCACCCGATGCCAGTTGAACGAGGAGGCACGGCTGGTGTTCGACATGCTCGGAACAGGACAGGCGGTGGATGGGGGTACTACGGGAGGTGCAAATGTAGTGTCTCAGGTGATCGAAGATACCGAGCGCATAGAGGGCTTTCGTGAAGCCAATTATGGCGGGGTAGGGGGTGGAGCTTTAGCAACAGTGCTTTCGTCGGCTGCAGTGGCAGGAAATGTCGCAGGTAGCACGATTACCATCAGTGATTCTGCCTCCTCAACGCTGAGTGTTGCCAACAATGCCTACGGCAATACCAACAACCGATTGGTACTGAAGCCGACCACAACCAACACACTGCTCAACACAACCAGTCCAAGAATGAGCAGCATCCTTAGCACAGAGCCTATTCCCTGTCGTGTAGCAGGGGTCGCGCCTGCGAATCCTAACGATCCCTTGGCGGGTGGCCCGTTGATTGGCGATCCGTACTACGATTGTCCGAACACCACAAGCTCTTTAACTGCCAATGGGTATCTCTCGTACATTGCGATTGATGCAAAGAATCGGCCCGTGGCTACGGGTACGATTGACCTAGAATACACCCTGGTGGATCCTCGTTTGGCCAGTTGGCATGATGAGGCCTATACAAAGTGGGATTATCAAGAAACCTACCGCACGAGCTTCTTGATGAACGTCCAATAAGGTAAACCCTTTCGATGATCCATCATAGGCATGTTTGTCTTACACAGCAACGAGGATCCGTTCTGGTGACGACCATGGTGGTCTCTATGGCCATTATGCTGCTTGTATCCTCTCTTATCGAACACTACGCAGTGAGCGAAGCCAAAGCCGTGGATGAATCCTTGGCACGGATTCGGATCTATTGGGCAATGATGGGGCAATGGAATTACGTGGCAAGCCGATCCATCAGTGGTGTGGTGAATAATACTCCAAACACAGAAAATTACAGAGGATATTTTGGGTATTTTCGTGTGGCGTACAACAATGCCACGCCTGACGATCAAGATTATTGTAAATTCTCAGCTACCACGGATTGTAGCAGGGCTAGTAATCCAGGGAATGCACCTGCGCTTCTTCCCATCTTGAAAACGGAATTAGCGTCGGATGCTACCCAGAAGTACAATTGCGATACTATCCTCGCAAAGGGAACCGATTATGGTCGTCTTTGGTATTATCCATCGACTGTGTCCGATCAGGCGAGTGCTGTCTATTGTTTTCTGATTACCGATGAATTTTTTAAGCCTTCCCATGCCTCCGATATGGCGCTCGGTCTCTATCTTAGAGGAGTTGGTACTGTTCCCGTTTTGGGTAGTCTCCAAACCAGAATCTTGCCCTTGTATGTGGAAAGTCATCTGACCAGCGCAACGGCAGCAAAAATAGACAGTCTCTATCGGCCCGTGGTGGCACCGCCACCCTAGCCAGTAGTCTGCACAGCTTCACATGGGTTGGTTTTTTGGAGACAAGGAGAGACAATAGGGGGGATCGGCGTGGTCTGCTCATTTCTGATCCGTTCGTTTCCTTGTGGTTTCCCTCGCACTGCACAGAATCGGTTTTGAACAGATCCATGAATCTCCAAGAGTCTCCCACCTGGCTTGGTTCTGCCAAGCTGCAGGTAGATGGTAAGGGTCGTCTGCGCCACTTTCTCAGCATTGAAGGTCTGAGTCGTCGGCTGATCACGGAGATCCTCGATACCGCAGAGTCCTTCGCGTCTCTCCCCGAACAGTCGGTCAAAAAAGTGCCCTTGTTACGTGGCAAGACCATTGCGAACCTGTTTTTTGAAGCCAGCACCCGCACACGCACCACCTTCGAACTGGCCGCAAAGCGACTGTCCGCCGATGTACTGACTGTCAATCTCCCCACCTCCTCGGCGGTCAAGGGAGAGTCGTTGCTCGATACCTTGCGCAACCTAGAAGCCATGCACATCGACATGTTCGTGGTACGACATGGTCAAAGCGGTGCCGCACATTTCATCGCGTCCCACGCCTCGCCCCACGTCAGCGTCGTGAATGGGGGCGATGGTCGCCACGCACACCCAACGCAAGCCTTGCTGGATATGTTTACCATCCGCCGCCATAAGCCGGATTTTTCGGCTTTGGTCGTCGCCATTGTGGGCGATGTTACCCACTCGCGGGTGGCACGATCCCAGATCCACGCACTACGCTTGCTCGGTGTACGGGAGATTCGCGTCATTGCGCCACGCACCCTACTGCTACGCCACTTGGGGGAACTGGGGGTACGTGTTTTTACCAACCCCTGCGAGGGTCTGAAAGACGTTGACGTGATCATGATGTTGCGTCTTCAACGAGAGCGCATGGACAGCGCCATGTTGCCCTCGGGCCTGGAGTTCTTTCATGTCTACGGGTTGACCCCCGAAAAACTTGCCTTGGCCAAACCCGATGCCTTGGTGATGCACCCTGGCCCCATCAACCGAGGGGTCGAGATGTCCTCTGCGGTCGCAGATGGCCCACAGTCCGTCATCCTTCAGCAAGTCACCCATGGCATTGCGATACGGATGGCAGTGATGTCCTTGTGTCTGGGGAGCCACGCCGCCGGGCGCGAACGCTTGCACGAGTGATCTCCAGCATGAACCCTGTCAAACGGATTCGCATTCGAGGCGGACGGGTGATAGACCCCTCTCGGCGCCTAGATGCTGTGTTGGATCTTTGCCTTGCAGAAAAGCGCATCGTAGCCCTCGGTGACTCGCCCGATTTCGAGGCAGATGAGGTGATCGACGCAACGGGCCTTGTGGTCTGCCCGGGCCTCGTGGATCTGCGGGTGTATTTGCGCGAACCAGGCCAAGAACAGAAGGGTACCATCGCAAGCGAAACGGCCGCAGCCGCCGCAGGTGGCATTACAACGGTGTGTGTACCCCCCGACACCGTACCCATCATCGATACCCCCGCAGTCGCGGAACTCATCAAAGTTCGTGCGGATCAATCGGATCGGGCGTGGGTACTGACCCTCGGTGCCCTCACGAAGGGGTTGGCTGGCGAACAAATCAGCGAAATGGCCGCCCTTGCCAAAGCAGGCTGTGTCGGCGTAAGCAACGGCTTACGGCAGATCCCCAACACCCTGATTTTGCGCCGCGCAATGGAATATGCTGCGACCTTTGGTCTGACAGTGTTTTTGCATCCACAGGATCCGTGGCTCTCTGCGGGGGGCTGTGCCCACGAGGGATTCATCTCAGAGCAGCTGGGTTTGCCTGGGATTCCTGTGGCCGCTGAAACCGTCGCGGTAGCACGTGCCTTGGTGTTGGCAGAGCAGGACGGTATCCGTGTCCATTTTACACTGCTCTCCGCCGCACGCTCGGTAGAAATGGTCGCCGAAGCGCAGGCGCGTGGGTTGCCCATCACGGCGGATGTGGCCATGCATCAGCTGCATCTCACAGAACGGGACATTGCCAATTTCAATGCAGACTGCCACGTTCTCCCGCCTTTGCGTACCCAACACGATCGCGATACCCTGCGCTTGGCCTGTGCAAGTGATGTAGTCTCGGCCATTTGCTCGGATCACCAGCCGCACGAACCAGACGCCAAACTTGCACCTTTCTGCGCCACAGAGCCCGGCATTTCCGGCCTAGAGACGCTTTTACCGCTTGGTTTGCGCCTCGTCCACGAGGGTGTCCTAGACCTGTCTACGCTCCTCTCACGCCTTTCTTGGCAACCGGCGCGAATCCTCGGCCAACCCTACGGCACACTCCAGATCGGGGCACGTGCCGATATCTGTGTCTTCGATCTGCATCGGTGCTGGACGGTGGATGCTGCACGCCTGGTGAGTCGTGGCCATAATACCCCCTTCCACGGATGGGAACTAAAAGGGCGTGTTCTCCACACGCTCATGGAAGGAAAGCGGGTCTTTACCTTAGAGGATCCTTAGTCGAACCCCCTGTCGGCGCAAGCGCCCCCACAAGGGCCTGTAGGTTGTTGCGGAACATGGCAATGTACGTAGAGGCAGGCCCTTGCGGATCGGACAGGGCATCGGAGTACAGGGTACTCCCCATCACCGCGCCGGTTTCTGCGGCAATCTGTTTGACCACACGCGGATCCGTGATGTTTTCGACAAACACTGCCTTCACCTGTTCCCTTCGGATCTGGCGGATGAGTGCGGCTACGCCCGCTGCGGAGGCTTCTGCGTCGGTATTGGTCCCAACCGGTGCCAGGATGGTCATGCCATAGGCGGTCGCAAAGTACCCAAAGGCATCGTGTGACGTGATCCATTTGCGACTGGAGGGGGGGAGGGCGGTCAACTGGTCGCGTACCTCCTGATCGAGTGTCGCCAAGGAGGCCAGGTATGCTTTTGTCCGGTTTTGATACTCCGTTGCATGATCGGGATCTACGGCGGCAAGGGCAGCCGCAATGTTGCGCACATAGATCATGCCATTCTGTAGATCCTGCCAGGCGTGGGGATCAAGAACGCCATGCTGGTGAGGCACAACGCCTGTGCTTGCCACCACAACCTGACCCCTAAAACCGCTGGATTGGATCAATCGATCCATCCATCCCTCAAAACCAAGGCCGTTGATCACAAGCAGTCGTGCTTCGGAAATGGCTTTGATATCACGAGGGATCGGTTGGTAGACGTGTGCGTCCCCATTGGGGCCAACGAGGGTATTCAGGCGTACTTGATCGCCACCGAGGTTGTGCACCAGGTCGCCGAGGATGCTGAAACTCGCCACTACGGGAATCGGTTCCGCAGCAGCCACGAAGGAAGTCAGTGCGAACAGAACGCCTGCAAGCCAATACAGCATTACGTTATACCTCGGTGAGTGTCGGGTCTAAGCTGATTAAAGGTACAATCTCGAAACCCCAGGACTTTAGCCATGGGGTGGTTTAGTCAAGGATCGCAACCGATAGAGCACATCCAGCGCCTGACGCGGCGTGAGGTCGTCTAACGGAAGCGTGCGTAGCGCCAGCACAACCGGCGATTCCTCAGGGGGAAAAAGCGCAAGTTGCGGTGATTGTAAAGCACGCCGACGTGCCGGAATCGATTGGTTGTTTTCGAGGCGCAAAAGATGGCTGCGTGCTTGGTCAATGACCTTCCGAGGCACCCCTGCCAAGGCGGCGACCTGAAGGCCATAACTTCGATCGGCAGGCCCATCTTTGACTGCATGGAGAAAAACAATGTGATCGCCATGCTCTGCCGCATCTAGATGCACGTTGGCAATGCCATCGCGCTCGTTCGCAAGCGTGGTCAGCTCAAAATAATGCGTGGCAAACAAAGTATACGATTGGATCACCCGTGCCAAATGTTCCGCCGATGCCCAGGCGAGCGCAAGACCATCGAATGTGCTCGTCCCACGACCCACTTCGTCCATCAACACCAGACTCTCGCGGGTGGCGTTGTGCAAAATGTTGGCGGTTTCCGTCATCTCCACCATAAAGGTGGAACGCCCCGCCGCCAGATCATCCGCCGCACCAATGCGGGTGAAAATGCGATCGATCGGCCCCAAGATGGTCGCTTCTGCAGGCACAAAACTACCAATATAGGCCAGTAGGACAATCAGCGCCGTTTGACGCATGTATGTACTTTTTCCACCCATGTTCGGGCCAGTAATGATCAACATGCGTCGTGTGGCATCCAGATGAACACCATTTGGCACAAACGGGGCATCCTGTGCCTGCTCCACGACGGGATGGCGACCCGCTTCGATGTGAATCCCTGGAATACTGCTCAGGATGGGTTCGCTCCAACGCAGGGTCACAGCACAGTCTGCAAAACTCGCCAACGTATCCAGGGACGCAAGCGCAGCCGCTGTACGCTGCAACGCGGGGAGTTCTGGTTGCAGTCCTTCCAAGAGTTCTTCGTAGAGCCTGCGTTCACGGGCGAGCGATCGTTCTCGGGCAGAGAGTGCTCGGTATTCAAAGGCTTTTAATTCCGGTGTGATATAGCGTTCCGCGCCTGTCAGGGTCTGACGACGCACAAAATCAGCCGGAACACGATCCGCATAGGCACGTCCTACCTCTAGATAGATCCCGTGGATTTTGTTGTACCCCACCTTCAGGTTCGGCAGTCCAGAACGTGCCCGCTCGCGCGCCTCCAAAGCGACGAGGTACTGTCCTGCATCTTCATGGAGCGTCCGCAGTTCGTCCAATTCTGCATCGTACCCCGTGCGAATCACTCCTCCCTCGCGCAACACTGTGGGCGGATTCTCCGCGATGGCACGATCGAGATGTGCGTGAAGCTCCGCAAAATCGGCGATCTCCGCGCAGAGTGTTTGCAAAAGCGGCGCATCCAATGGGGCGATCTGCTGCCGCAGGTCTGGAAGCAAAGCGAGACCTGTTCGCAATCCCATGAGGTCACGGGGACGGGCGGTTCTGAGTCCGATCCGTGCGAGAATCCGCTCCATATCCCCCACGTTTCTCAAGCGTTCGTGCAGGTCACGGTAGCCCTGTGCAGCCACCAAAGTAGCCACCGCTTGGTGGCGTCCACGCAGAAGGACTCGATCCCGCAGGGGACGACCGAGCCAGCGTCGAAGCAAACGACTGCCCATAGCGGTGGCAGTGCGATCAAGAACCGCCGCCAGGGTATGTTCGGTACCTCCTACGAGCCTGGTTTCGAGTTCCAGGTTACGGCGTGTCGCCGCATCCAGCAGGAGCGCTTCTTCGCGTCGCTCGGCGCTGAGGGCGCGAAGGTGCGGGAGCGCACCCCGTTGGGTTTCCTCGGCATACTGCACAAGACAACCCGCAGCACACAACCCAAGGGGGAGATCATCACACCCAAAGCCGGACAGATCGCGGGTACCAAACTGCCGTGTCAGGAGACGTTGTGCCGTGTCTCGATCAAAATGCCACGGAGCACGCGAACGTACACCACGGCGGCCCGCAAGCACTGGGTGCTGAGTGCCCTCCGCGACCAGGATCTCGGCAGGACGTAGACGTTCCAATTCCCCTGCGAGATCCTCCTCATCCTTTCCTTCGAGCACGGTAATCCGCCCCCCCGAAAAGTCGAGTGCAGCAAGACCAAACCGTTTTCCGGTGAGGTGAAGGGCAACGAGCAAGTTATCACGACGCTCGGTCAACAAGGCTTCGTCTGTGACGGTGCCCGGGGTGAGAACACGCATCACCCGCCGCTCGACAGGCCCTTTGGAAGTCGCGGGATCGCCGATCTGTTCGCAGATCGCAACGGACTCCCCAAGACCAATCAGGCGTGCTAAATAACTCTCTGCCGCATGGTAGGGAACCCCAGCCATGGGAATGGGAGCGCCCGCACTGGTGCCGCGCGTTGCGAGGGCAATGTCCAGCAATTGTGCGGCGCGTCGTGCGTCGTCGAAGAACAGCTCATAGAAGTCCCCCATGCGGTAGAACAAGAGGGAGTCAGGGTGTTCTGCTTTGATACGCAAGTATTGTTGTATGCCCGGGGTATGGCCGGGGGTTTCTGGCGAAGGGATGCGATTCATCGCTCAAACTATCGTCCGAATCGAACCATCAGGCACCTTACAGGGACGCAGACTAAAACGGCAATTTCAACCCTGGGCCTGCTTCGAGCAGGATGTGCCGGAACTCATCTTGGATGCGACGAAGCGCCTGCGGGGTACGCGCTTCAAAGCGAAACACCAAAGAGGGCGTAGTATTCGAGGCGCGTACTAACCCCCAGCCTTCTTCAAAGTCGGCCCGCAGCCCGTCCATGCGGGTGACGGTCGCACCGGAGAGACGTGCTCTGGTTTTGTCGATGGCATCCATGATGCGTTCGTTCTCCCCCTTGGGCAAATCTAAGCGCAATTCCGGAGTATGGATGCCACTCGGCAGGGTCGCGAACACACTGCTTGGCGAACGCTCGTCGCGGGACAAAAGTTCTAACAACCGCGCTCCTGCATACAGTCCATCATCGAAGCCAAACCAGCGTTCCTTGAAGAACAGGTGCCCGCTCATTTCTCCTGCGAAGATCGCGTCTACTTCCTTCATCTTCGCCTTGATGAGGGAATGGCCGGTCTTCCACATCAGGGGACGTCCCCCGTGTTTTTTGATGACCTCGGCGAGATGTGCGCTGCTCTTCACGTCAAACACGATCGTGGCGCCAGGATGTTGTGGGAGTAGATCACGGGCAAACAACATCATCAATCGGTCGGGCCAGATGATCGTGCCGCTGCCGTCTACGACCACCAGGCGGTCTCCATCGCCGTCAAAAGCCATGCCGAGATCTGCTTGCTGTGCCTTCACCGCGCCAATGAGGGCACGTAGGTGTTGTGGTTGACTCGGATCGGGCAGGTGGTTTGGGAAATTCCCATCCACTTCACAGAAAAGATCCGAAACCTGACAACCCAAGGTACGGTAGATCTGCACGGCTAAAGCACCCGCCACACCATTGCCCCCGTCTACCACGAGTCGTAAGGGTCGCTGCAATTCAATGTCTACGGTGGTGTGCGTGCGGTACGCAGACGCGACTTCCATGGTTTGCAAACTGCCCTCCCCCGTCCTGAATTGGCCCGTGTCGATGCGTTTGCGTAGCTTCTGAATGCCCTCTCCGAAGAGCGTTTCCCCTTGTAGCACGACTTTTACACCGTTCCATTGGGGAGGGTTATGACCAGCCGTGATCATCACGCCTGCCTGGGTTTCCAGAAACTGGGTTGCAAAATAGAGCAAGGGGGTGGGTACTTGCCCGATATCGATAACATGGCATCCTGTTGCACAAAGGCCCTGCGCGAGTGCGCTCGCAAAGCGTGCGCTCGAAAGACGTCCATCGCGTGCGACCAAAAGGCTCCGTTGGCCCCGATCCTGGGCTTCGGATCCGATGGCACGACCGATCTCAAGCATCCCCTCGACCGTCAGTGCGTGATCAACGACGCCCCGAATGTCATAGGCTCGGAACAATTCGGGGGGAGTACGTGGTGTGTGAGTAGGTATGGCGCTTTGCTCTTTAGATGGCTCTTTAGCTGGCTCTTTGGCTGGGTGTATCGGTACAAACGTCTCTTTTACAGGCGATGACAGTGTTGGCGCGTTCCGTGCTGCGTCTACAACAGGCGCTGAGGGAACCGGATCTCCCTGACCCCCCAGATCCAAAAGGGTGAGTGCCGCAGACGACGAGGCAACCGGAACGGTTGGAAGAACCACGGTTGCCTTGTTGGTCGCTGAAATATCCGAGAGGTCTCCGTCCACAAAAGACAATTCTAAGGGGGTACCGCTGCCGGAAGCTGCCTGGACGGGGGGCGGTGTTTCCACTGCGGGTGCGATGATCGCGGCAGGTTCCTCTTCCAAATCCAAGAGCATCAGGGAGGGCGTCGATACCTTTGGGGGTGTCGGTTCTGCAACCAATGCGGGGGGTGGGGCAGGCAGTGGGGCAGGAACTGGAGCTGGCGCTTTCGTCTCTGGAGCAACGGGCTGCGTTGCCACAAGCTCCGCTGTGTCTGGCATGGGCGGCGTGGCGATCGGTGGTGGCATTGCTGCACTTAGGGGAGGCTGCAGGATCGGCGTGGCGATCGGTACGGGAGTATCGGAGGCAAGAGGCAGCACTGGTATGGCCTGGCTCGGCGTGTGCACAGGCATGGGCGCAGGGTCAAACGATTCTGATACGGGTATCAAACCAGCGGGCGGTCTTGGTTCTTGTGGCTCTTGTTCGAAAATGGGATGCACGCGCACCTCCTGCTTAGAGACAGCGGGCGCGACCACTTGCGATGGAACAGGTAAGGAAAGGTGTGATGTAAGAGGATGCGCTGGATCACCCTCGCTGCTTTGTCGAATCGCCTCCCAGACATGAAAAACCGCACGAAAGAACGGCGTATGCGCTTCCTCAAAACGATCATCCCATCGTTCGCCCCGTCGATTCTGAAGCACGAGAACCAGGGTGGCCATATCCTCCTCCAGTGCTTTTCGGAAGACCCCCTGTACCGCGAACAAAACCAGTCCCATGATCACCACCACCACACCCAACACGCCACTCATCGAGGCAGTGGTGGGATTGTCCTCGGCATGAGGATGCTCTGCGTAGGTCAGACGCCATTGGGTGCCTCGAATGTCCTGACGAACCACAGGGACGGCAGAAACGGTACCCTCGGCATCTCCTTTATGATAAATCATGGTGTCACGCCCCCCAGTCGCTTGTGTCAACACGACGAGGTTTCCCCCTTGGCTTACGGCATCGAGCAGGCTGGTAAGCGTATCCAAGGAGGCTTGTACCAAGAGATGCCCCACAAGATTTCCCGTGCCATCGGAGATCGGCCGAACGATGACCATGTTGCGCTTCCCATTGGCAGCAAAATGGACTTCTATCGGTGGTTTCCGTCCTGCCTCCACTTCGCGTAACAATGCCAATGCCGCATAGCCGAGAGGAGGTTGTGTTTTTTCGTCTGTTTGTGCTGTGCCTTTGCGCAGCAGTCGGATCTGGAGTGCGCTAGGAAACCAATACATCATCTCGTGTGCACGGGCAGTCAGCGCAATCTCATCTCCCGCTGTGAACAGGTGCGCCAAAGCAGGATCCTGGACAATGGATTCTAGAAGGATGGTCTGGTTCTGGACCAAGCGTTCGATGGCTCCGGCGAGGGTGGTACCCATCTGCAGGGAGTGGTGTTGGTTCTGTCGAAGGGCTTGGTTGTTCTCAAGAGCGAGAAGGACAAAACCCGCCGCGACCATGGCAAGCACACAGACAGCGATCGCAAGTGGTATCAGCAGCGGGAACCATTTCCGCAAGGGAGAACGCTGCCCATGGGCAGACCCTTTTTTGGCGTGTGGCAGAATGTGGGTAAGTGAGTGAATATCCATGGCGTGGCGTAGGATTCATGCAGTTGCGCCAGTCGGCGCGGGTGTGGGTATGTGTCCAGAGGTCAGGCCAGGGTGTAAGCCAGGGTTTAATCGGGCGGCGATGAGTTCCAACAAGGTATACGCCAACGCTGATTTTCTGGCACGAGCAAGGATTTTCTGTCCCCCTGCCCAATAGATCTGAAGGGCATTGTCGTCGCTCTCGAAGCCTATCTCACCACCCACCCAATTGGCGACCACCATATCTAAGCCCTTGTTGTGCAATTTCTTCAGGGCGTTGGCTTCGAGTTGCTCCGTTTCTGCAGCGAACCCTACCACAAACGGACGCTGTGGCAGAGCACTCACCGTGGCCACAATGTCCTCGGTTCGTTCTAGTACGAGGGCCATGGTGTTTTCGCCCTGTTTTTTGATCTTGTGTGGAGCAGTGACGACGGGGCGATAATCGGCCACCGCAGCACAGGCGATGAAGATCCCACAATCCCTGATGTGGTCAAGCACAGCACCTAGCATTTCTTGGGCGGACACCACGTCGATTCTGCGAACGTTCGGTGGGGTCGGCAGAGAGGTCGGGCCTGTGACCAAAGTTACCTGCGCACCCATGGCGGCAGCGGCGGCTGCAAGGGCATACCCCATTTTGCCAGAACTGCGATTGCTCAGAAAGCGCACGGGATCGAGGGCTTCTCGGGTCGGGCCCGCCGTAATGAGCAGCGATTGGCCCGCCAACCAAGGTCGGACAAACAACCGCGCCAGATCCTCCACCAGATGCTGCGGTTCTTCCATGCGTCCCAAGCCAACCTCTCCACACGCTTGTGGGCCGTTGGTTGGGCCGAACAAATGCACACCACGCGCAAGAAGCGTATCACGATTGTGCATCGTCGCTGGTGCAGACCACATCCGGTGGTTCATGGCAGGTGCCAAGCAGAGCGGAACCCCCTCGGCCAGCGCAAGGCAAAGCGTGCTCAACAGATCATCGGCCAACCCCACCGCAAGACGTGCCATCCGATTCGCCGTAGCAGGTGCGATCAGCACGGCGTCAGGCCACCGAGACAATTCGATGTGGCCCATTCCTGCCTCTGCGGTGTGATCCAACAGTTCTGTGTGAACCGGATTGCCAGAAGTGGCTTGTAGGGTCAGGGGGGTGATGAACGTAGTCGCGGCATGGGTCATGACCACGCGCACGGTGGCACCTGCATCCCGTAGGCGTCGAACCAGTTCAGGGGTTTTGTAGGCGGCAATACCACCGCTGATACCGAGTAAAATTCGCTTACCAGACAAGCTGCTCATGACGAAAAGTGTAGGTACATTGTGTGGGAAAGGCAATCAAAATCCATCCATGGCGATGGGACAGTAGAGAACAAGGATAGAACAGGGATAGAATAGTCGATATTGATTCTTTTGCGGGGGAAGATGGCATGTCTTTGCAAAAAGCGGATGTGGAACGGATTGCCCACCTGGCGCGTCTTGCGCTCACCGAAGAGGAAGCTGCCCGCTATTCCGGAGAATTGTCCAACATCTTGGATTTTGTTCGCCAGATGGAGGGCGTGGACACGGAGGGTGTGGTACCTATGGCCCACCCCTTGGATGCCACGCTGCGACTGCGTCCCGACCAGGTCACGGAGGCCGATGAGCGTAGCTTGTTCCAGTCCATTGCGCCCATGGCGACAGAAGGCTTGTATCTGGTTCCCAAGGTCATCGAGTAACGCCCATGTATGACAAGACCCTTGCCGAGTTGTCCGCTGGACTCCATGCGGGCGCGTTTTCCAGTCGAGAATTGACCGAGGAGACCCTTAAGCGCATTCACGCCCTGAACGGCACACTCAACGCATTCATCAGCATCACGGACGACGTCGCGCTTGCAGAGGCGGATGCGGCTGATGCTCGTCGTGCGGCGGGAGAGCGCGGTGCGCTGCTAGGCATTCCGCTTGCGCACAAGGACATCTTTTGCACAAAGGGCGTGAAGACCTCTTGTGCCTCGCGGATGCTCGACAGTTTTGTTGCCCCCTACGATGCAACGGTTGTAGCGCGTCTCCGGCAGGCCGGTGCCGTGATGGTGGGAAAGACGAACATGGATGAGTTTGCCATGGGTTCGTCCAACGAAACGAGTTTCTATGGGCCTGTACGCAACCCTTGGGACTTGAACGCAGTGCCTGGGGGGTCTTCGGGGGGGTCGGCGGCGGCGGTTGCGGCGCGTTTGGTGACGGTTGCGACCGGCACCGACACGGGTGGGTCGATTCGTCAACCGGCGGCCCTTTGTGGTGTAACGGGCATCAAACCGAGCTACGGACAAGTATCCCGCTACGGGATGATTGCGTTTGCGTCATCGCTGGATCAAGGGGGGCCGCTTGCGCACAGCGCCGAGGATTGCGCCATTCTGCTCGATGCGATGGCCGGATTCGATCCGAGGGATTCGACGAGCCTAGAACGACCCGCCCCCGACTATCTCTCCACCCTGAACGCGCCGCTTGCTGGGGTACGGATTGGGTTGCCCGTGGAATACTTTGGGGAAGGCTTGGATGTTCAGGTCGATGGGGTGATTCAAGAAGCGGTGAGGACATTGCAGCGTCTTGGCGCGGTGCTAAAAACCATCAGCCTACCCAACACGCCCCTTGCGGTCCCGACGTACTATGTGCTGGCACTTGCCGAGGCATCGTCTAATTTGGCCCGCTACGATGGGGTACGCTATGGCTATCGTTGTGAACAACCACGCGATCTGCAGGATCTGTACACCCGTTCTCGGAGCGAGGGTTTTGGTGCCGAGGTCAAACGCCGCATCATGATCGGTACGTATACCCTGTCCGCAGGGTATTACGATGCCTATTATTTGAAAGCCCAGAAAGTACGCCGCCTCATCAGCAACGATTTTCTGCGTGCTTTCAAAGAGGTCGATGTGATTCTTGGGCCCACCTCGCCGACGGTTGCCTTCAATCTGGGGGAGAAGACAGCCGATCCAGTCACGATGTATTTGTCCGATATTTATACGATTGCGGTGAACCTGGCCGGTCTGCCCGCGATCTCGGTGCCCGCTGGGTTTGTAGGGGGACGCCCTGTCGGGATGCAGATGATTGGTGGCTATTGGCGGGAAGCTTCTTTGCTCAATATCGCACACCGCTACCAACAAGAAACCGATTGGCATACCCAGATGCCCACAGCGGTTGATCGATAAGGATCGGTAAGTGCCTGTGCGTTTTGAGTTACTATCTACCGAGGATCGTGCGCGACGTGGAGTGGTGCATCTTTCTCGTGGTGACATTCAGACACCAGCGTTTATGCCGGTGGGCACCCATGCGACGGTCAAAGCCCTCAGCCCAGAAGAGGTACGCGCCACGGGCGCGGAGATTATTCTAGGCAATACTTTTCACCTTTGGCTCCGTCCGGGCACAGAGGTCATTCGCGCTCACGGTGGCTTACACAGGTTTATGCACTGGGATGGGCCGATCTTGACCGATTCTGGTGGTTTTCAGGTATGGAGTTTGACAACCCTTCGGAAGATCACAGAACAGGGGGTGGTTTTCCGTTCTCCAGTAGATGGCCAGACGGTTTTTCTTGGCCCAGAAGAATCGATTGCAGTGCAGCGTGCATTGGGTGCGGATATCATCATGGTGTTTGACGAATGCACGCCTTATCCTGCCACAGAAGCACAGGCACGGGCTTCCATGGAGTTGTCGCTTCGTTGGGCGGCACGCAGTCAACATGCGTATGGAGAGGGGGCAGCTTCGTTGTTTGGGATTGTGCAGGGTGGCATGTATACCGATTTGCGTCTGGAATCGGTGCAGGGGTTGCTGTCCATGGGTTTTGATGGCTATGCTTTGGGGGGTCTTTCTGTCGGGGAACCGGCGGAGGAACGCAGTCGTGTCTTAGAGGAAACGCTGCCCTTTCTGCCTGTGGATCGCCCTCGTTACTTGATGGGTGTGGGCACTCCAGAGGATATTGTCCAGGCCGTGTGTTCGGGGGTAGATCTGTTTGATTGTGTGATGCCTACGCGGAATGCACGCAACGGCCATTTGTTTACCAGTACGGGTGTAGTGCGTTTGCGCAATGCCCGTTACCAGAGCGATACAGGCCCAGTCGATGGGGCGTGTGATTGCTACACTTGCCGTCATTATTCCCGTGCTTATTTACGCCACTTGGATCAAGCCAAGGAGATTTTGGGATCGCGCCTCAATACCATTCATAATCTCCATTATTACCAGAACCTCATGCGACGCTTGCGGGATGCGATTGCAGGGGGTGATCTAAAACGTTGTGTGATGGATCTTCGTGCAGGCTGGGAGCAAGATATCGCTGAGGCTGCTTCTTGAGCTTTCAGGTTGCCCCTCTCCTGAAAGGAGAGGTGTGGCAGGGAGAGGTAATCTTCTGGGGTTGACTTTTTTGTGTTTGACTGATTTTGTTATTTCTGAAGTCAACCACCCCCGCCTAAAGGCGGGGCTTGTGAAAGCAAGCCTGGGGTTGACCAGCCTAAGCCACAGAGCACTGTGGCT
>CAIJYR010000036.1 GCA_903824965.1 uncultured Thiotrichales bacterium | reverse complement strand
GTAATTCGGAAATCAGGGGGCCGTTAGCTCAGTTGGTAGAGCAGCTGACTCTTAATCAGCGGGTCGTAGGTTCGAAACCTACACGGCCCACCAATATTTACAGGCAGTTTTGTAAGCGTTTTAGGGCTGTTGTCTTCGTCCGTCCTTGTGACGGGTGGCGGTGTTTTTTCGATCACCGGGCGCCTGATGAAAGAAAGGCGTCTCCGGTGTTGATACGTCTCTATTGACAGCAGCCGTTTGTTGTCGCTATAGTAGGAGATCCTCGGCGGATCCTGTGTCCTTCGGATCCGCCGATTTGTGTAGTAGATATTGTTCCTTGGCCATGTGTGAACGTTTGCGCATCGGTGGAAGGTGGAGATTGTCAATCAATGGCAACGACGAATCAGTTGGTACGCAAGCCGCGAGTGCGGCAGCAGGAAAAGAGCAACGTTCCTGCTCTCGGCAGTTGTCCACAAAAGCGTGGGGTTTGTACCCGTGTCTACACGACGACGCCGAAAAAGCCGAACTCCGCGTTGCGTAAGGTAGCGCGTGTGCGTCTCACCAATGGCATGGAAGTCACCACGTACATCGGTGGTGAGGGTCACAACTTGCAAGAACACTCGGTCGTGCTCATCCGAGGGGGGCGCGTCAAGGATCTTCCCGGTGTGCGTTACCACGTAGTGCGCGGTTGTTTGGATACTTCTGGCGTGAATGCCCGTCGTCAGGGCCGCTCCAAGTATGGTTCCAAACGGCCTAAATCGTAAACGGGGTCGTATCGAATGATCAGTCTGGTAGGTACCGAACATGCCTAGAAGAAGAGTTGCCGAAAAGCGCGTGATCCTCCCGGATCCAAAGTACGGGAATGAGGCCTTGGCCAAGTTCATCAATGTTGTCATGAAGCGCGGAAAGAAGTCGGTGGCCGAGCAGATCGTCTATGGGGCGCTCACTCAGCTTCAGACCAAGCGCAACGGCGACCCGATGGAGATCTTCAGCAAGGCATTGGACAATATCCGTCCTGCGGTTGAGGTGAAGTCTCGCAGGGTGGGGGGCGCTACCTATCAGGTACCTGTAGAGGTTCGCCTGGTGCGTCGCACTGCGCTGGCCATGCGCTGGTTGGTGAGCGCGGCCCGCAAGCGGGGTGAGAAATCCATGGGGATGCGCCTCGCCGGAGAAATTCTAGAAGCTTATGAGGGTAAAGGAACCGCTGTGAAAAAGCGGGAAGATACCCACCGCATGGCGGATGCCAACAAGGCTTTCGCACATTATCGCTGGTAGTTCCTGCACTGAGGTTTTGTGTTGTGCCACGTAAGACACCGATTGAACGCTACCGGAATATAGGCATCATGGCCCACATTGATGCGGGCAAGACCACCACGACAGAACGCATTTTGTTCTACACGGGGGTCTCCCACAAGATGGGCGAGGTGCACGACGGCGCTGCCACCATGGATTGGATGGTGCAAGAGAAAGAGCGCGGAATCACGATTACTTCCGCAGCGACGACTTGTTTCTGGGACGGAATGCGCAAGCAGTTCCCGGGACATCGTATCAACATCATCGATACCCCAGGCCACGTCGACTTTACGATTGAGGTCGAGCGTTCGTTGCGGGTATTGGACGGTGCATGTGCGTTGTTCTGTGCGGTGGGGGGGGTCGAACCTCAGTCTGAGACCGTATGGCGTCAGGCCAATAAGTACGGTGTGCCTCGGTTGGCTTTCGTCAACAAGATGGATCGTGCAGGGGCCAATTTTCTGCGGGTGGTCGACCAGATCAAGACGCGCTTAGGCGCGACGCCCATTGCTTTGCAGCTGCCCATTGGTGCAGAAGAAACTTTCAAGGGGGTCGTTGATCTGATCACCATGAGAGCCATCTACTGGGAAGATGCGACGCAGGGTATGTCCCACACGGAAGAAGAGATCCCCGCCGCTATGCGGGCGATGTGCGACGAATGGCGCGGGAAGCTAGTGGAAGCGGCGGCCGATGCCTCCGATGCCACGATGGAAAAGTATCTGGAAGGAGAAGAGCTGACCGTCGAGGAGATCAAGGCGGGGCTGCGTATGCGCACCTTGAAGAACGAGATCGTACCCGTTTTGTGTGGGTCTGCCTTCAAGAACAAAGGGGTTCAGGCGATGCTCGATGGTGTGATCGAGTACATGCCCGCCCCAACCGATCGACCTCCGGTAGAGGGCACGGCGGATGACGCAGCACAGACCGAGATCGTGCGCCACGCCTCCGACGACGAGCCTTTTGCGGCTCTGGCTTTTAAGATCATGACCGATCCGTATGTGGGTACGCTGACGTTCTTCCGTTGTTACTCGGGCGTGCTCAATTCTGGATCCACGGTGTACAACCCTATCAAGGGCAAGCGTGAGCGCATCGGACGATTGCTGCAAATGCACGCCGATACCCGTGAGGAAATCAAAGAAGTACGTGCGGGTGATATTGCGGCGGCGGTTGGCCTGAAAGATGTGACCACGGGCGAAACGCTCTGTGCCATGGATCACATCATCACCTTGGAGCGGATGGAGTTCCCGGAGCCTGTGATTTCGGTTGCGGTGGAACCCAAGACCAAGGCCGATCAAGAAAAGATGGGCATTGCTTTGTCTAAGCTTGCCTCCGAGGATCCGTCGTTCCGGGTTCGGACAGACGAGGAGTCGGGTCAGACGATCATCTCTGGGATGGGTGAGTTGCACCTAGAGATCATTGTGGATCGCATGAAGCGCGAGTTTAGCGTGGAGTGCAACGTGGGTGCCCCGCAGGTTGCGTACCGCGAGACTATCCGTGCCACGGTCGAACAAGAAGGCAAGTTTGTGCGTCAATCGGGTGGACGCGGTCAGTATGGCCACGTCTGGTTGCGCCTCGAACCGAAGGAAGCAGGTACGGGCTACGAGTTCGTCAATGCCATTGTGGGCGGTGTCATTCCGAGGGAGTATATCCCCGCCGTTGACAAGGGCATCCAAGAGCAATTGAACAATGGTGTCGTGGCAGGGTTCCCCGTGGTAGACGTCAAGGTTACGTTGTTCGATGGTTCATACCATGACGTTGACTCCAGTGAAATGGCATTTAAGATCGCGGGTTCGATGGGCTTCAAAGAAGGCGCACGTAAGGCACGTCCTGTGTTGCTAGAACCCATTATGAAGGTCGAAGTCGTCACCCCAGAAGAATACATGGGGGATGTCATGGGCGATCTGAACCGTCGCCGTGGTATGGTACAGGGGATGGAAGATGCCCCAGCAGGTCGAATCATTCGTGCGGATGTACCCCTTGCCGAGATGTTTGGGTACGCAACCGATGTGCGTTCTGCGACCCAAGGGCGTGCCACCTACACGATGGAGTTTTCTAGGTACTTAGAAGCACCCAATAACATTGCCGAAAATGTAGTTAAGAGAAAAGCAACGCGTTAGTCTTGGGGCTTTGGGAATCGATTGGTTGAACGTATTGTAAGACCCGGCAGAGAGGTAGAAGAGCGTGTCCAAGGAAAAATTTCAGAGAAATAAGCCACACCTGAATGTTGGCACCATTGGTCACGTTGACCATGGGAAGACGACATTGACAGCGGCGATGACCAAGGTGTTGGCGGCCAAGTACGGCGGAGAGTACCGGGCTTATGATCAGATCGATGCTGCTCCCGAAGAGCGTGCGCGTGGTATCACGATCGCGACAGCCCACGTAGAATATCAATCTGCGAAGCGCCACTATGCCCATGTGGACTGCCCAGGCCACGCGGACTACGTGAAGAACATGATCACGGGTGCTGCCCAGATGGATGGCGCGGTGCTGGTCGTGTCTGCCGCCGACGGCCCGATGCCCCAGACCCGTGAGCACATTTTGCTTGCACGTCAGGTCGGTGTGCCGCACATTGTGGTCTACATGAACAAAGCGGACATGGTGGATGACGCCGAGTTGCTCGAATTGGTCGAGATGGAAGTCCGTGAACTGTTGGATAAATACCAGTTCCCAGGCGATAGCACCCCCATCATCGTCGGTTCTGCACTCAAAGCACTGGAAGGGGATACTTCCGACCTTGGGATAGGCTCCATCCTCAAATTGGTAGAAGCGATGGATGCGTATTTCCCACAGCCGGTACGTGCGATAGATCGGCCGTTCTTGATGCCCATCGAAGACGTTTTCACGATCTCTGGGCGTGGCACGGTGGTGACGGGACGCATTGAACGCGGTCTTGTGAAAGTCGGCGATGAAGTTGCGATCGTGGGCCTGCATTCGACCATCAAGACGACGTGTACCGGTGTTGAGATGTTCCGTAAGCTGCTGGATCAGGGCGAGGCGGGCGACAACGTGGGCGTGCTGTTGCGTGGCACGAAGCGCGAAGAAGTTGAGCGCGGGCAAGTCTTGGCAAAGCCAAACTCGATTACGCCACACACCCGTTTTCTCGCAGAGGTGTATGTGTTGTCGAAAGAAGAAGGAGGGCGACACACGCCGTTCTTCAAGGGATATCGTCCGCAGTTTTATTTCCGCACCACCGATGTGACGGGTGCGGTGGAGCTCCCTGAAGGGGTGGAAATGGTCATGCCTGGGGACAACATCCAGATGAACGTGTCCTTGATTTCCCCGATCGCTATGGAGGAAGGCTTACGTTTCGCCATCCGTGAGGGAGGACGCACCGTCGGTGCGGGTGTCGTCGCAAAGAT
>CAIJYR010000035.1 GCA_903824965.1 uncultured Thiotrichales bacterium | reverse complement strand
GCACCCCAGGGGGCAAGTCTTGTACTTCGTTGCAACATAGCCACGGTACTCTATGGCTTAGGCTGGTCAACCCCAGGCGTGCTTTCACAAGCCCACGCCTAAAGCCGGGGATGATTGACCTAGTCGTATTCAGGGGTTGCCCGAATGCGGTGGAACGTAAGATCCGCGCCCTGGAATTCTTGCTCTTGATCCATACGGAGACCCACGAAGGTTTTCAGGAGACCGTAGACCGTCCCCCCACCTGCAACGGCGATGGTGATCCCCAAGCCTGTTCCGAGCACCTGCGCAACCAGGCTGACGTCACCTTTTCCGCCCAAAGCAGCCAATCCGAAGATGCCGGCGGCTATTCCGCCCCACGTCCCACACAAGCCATGGAGTGGCCATACGCCAAGCACATCATCGATGCGCCAGCGATTTTGCGTGACGGTGAACGCCCACACGAACAAGAATCCTGCCACAGCACCTGTGGCCAGCGCACCCAAGGGGTGCATGATGTCCGATCCGGCGCAAACGGCCACCAGTCCAGCGAGAGGGCCGTTGTGGATAAAACCAGGGTCATTACGTCCGGCAACCAAGGCAGCCAACGTCCCACCTGCCATGGCCATAAGTGAATTGACGGCCACCAAGCCACTGACATCGCCGAGTTTTTGGGCAGACATCACGTTAAACCCAAACCAACCCACACTCAGAATCCATGCGCCCAAGCTCAAGAAGGGCAGGCTGGAGGGTGGGTGTGCGAATACTTCACCGTTGCGACCATAACGGCCGTGGCGAGCTCCCAACAACAAGACTGCAGGCAAGGCGATCCAGCCCCCCATGGCGTGCACTACAATGGATCCTGCGAAGTCGTGGAACTTTGCCCCAAAATGTTGCAAGAACCAAGCTTGCAGCCCATAGTGATCGTTCCAGGCAATCCCCTCAAAGAAAGGATAAACAAAGCCCACCAAAAAGGCAGTAGCGATCAACTGCGGGTAGAATCGTGCTCGTTCGGCAATGCCACCGGAAACGATGGCTGGAACCGCTGCTGCAAAGGTGAGCAAAAAGAAGAACTTCGTCAAATCGTAGCCATTCTGCGCAGACAACTGCGTAGCACTCTGCATGAAGTTGACATCATAGGCCAGGCTATAGCCCACCAGAAAATACACCACAGTGGATACACAGAAATCCGTCAAGATTTTCACCAACGCATTGACCTGGTTCTTAAATCGTACTGTACCCAGTTCCAGGAATGCAAAACCGGCGTGCATGGCAAGCACCATGACGGCCCCTATTAGGACAAAAAACACGTCGCCGGATGTTTTAAGACTTTCCATGGTTTCCTCATTGTGTGAAGGGAGCAGATCCGGAGTTTTGAAAGCGAAATTCGATCCATCGGAGAAAGGGTGCCTATCATGAGCGGGATGCACGCGGCTTCTTCGGTCGCGCCACCGCAGAGCGCACCATTTTGCACCATCGTGGCGCACTCCACACTATGATGCACTGTCGTGGTGCGTGCGTGGTGTTCGTGCTACGGTGTTCAAACCAGTCTGGAAGGGTTACACTTTCGGTATCACAGAAGGCAGGTTCTCCGGTTTTGAAGGGTGTCGCACACAATGGCCGATCGAAGACTACAGGTATTCTATACGGTTGCTCGTTTGTTAAGTTTCACGAAGGCCGCTGATGCATTACATATGACCCAACCTGCGGTTACTTTTCAGGTTCGGCAATTGGAAGAACACTTTAACACACGCCTCTTCGACCGCACGCATAACCGAATTACCCTCACGCCTGCGGGAGATCGTGTTTATACCTACGCCGATCATATTTTTGAACTCTATCGAGAAATGGAGAATAGCGTACGTGAATTAACCGGAGAGGTGAGTGGGATGTTGGCTATTGGTGCCAGCACCACCGTGGCGGAATATGTGCTACCTACTTTCTTGGGGGATTTTAAGCTAAAATATCCGAATGTGACGGTGAGACTCAAAGTGTCCAATACAGATGGCATCGTCTCCATGGTCGAGAACAATGTCATCGATCTCGGCATGGTGGAGGCGCTTGTACCCAATCAAAACCTGGCCGTGGAGTTGTGTGGCCGTGATGAATTGGTCGTTATCATGCACCCTCGTCATGAATTGGCCACATCCTCTGCAGTGAGCATGTTGGAGTTACGTACTTATCCGTACGTTTGTCGCGAAGAGGTTGCAGGGACACAAGGCATCGTCACAGAATACCTAGGACGGTGCGGTATGCACCTGTCTGACCTGCGGGTTGTCATGGAGCTTGGCAGTACGGAATCCATCAAAGGGGCAGTCGAGGTGGGGATGGGTATTTCCATTGTTTCACAAGCCAGCATCCAAAAAGAGTTGCGTCTGGGTAGTTTGGCCGCTGTCCCCTTGAACCCTGCGCTGACCCAACCTTTTGCCTTTGTTCACCAGCGTCTAAAATTCCGAATGCGAGCAGTCGATGAATTATTGGAGTTTGCGCGTCGCTATTGCAAAACTCATTTTCCCACTGGCGCTGGAACGGATACCGCTCTCCCACACTTACCCTAAAGACCCGATGACACCCGACAAGAAAAAAATATTGCGTTTGTTCGAAGATCTTGCAGAACGCGAGCGAGACACCTTGCTTTCCTTCGCCGAGTTTCTCCACAGTCGGACGCACCAACAGCGTGTAATTCCCTCTGATCCATTGGCCATTCCACGCCCTACCAAGGAAAGCGTCGTTGGTGCCATCAAACGATTGACGGCAACCTATCCCATGCTCGATCAATCCCGTTTATTCAATGATACGTCGATGTTGATGACAGCCCATTTGATGGAGGGTCGTCCTGCAAAAGAAGTTATTGATCAACTAGAAGCATTATTTTCTCGCCATTTTGATCAATGGTGTACCGAACAGGCAGCGGGGGGTCTTTCACCATGATTCTGGTTGTCCGCAACTGGTTCCATCGTTATTTTTCTGATCCACAGGCCATTCTCTTGGCTGTGTTGTTGATGATTGGTTTCACAGTGGTATTAAATTTAGGGAAAATTCTTGCACCCGTACTGACCGCGATTGTGGTCGCCTATCTTCTGGAAGGATTGGTGCGGCCCTTGGAATCGATACGGATCCCAAGGATGCTTGCTGTTCTTTTGGTGTTTATGGTCTTTGTAGTAGGTCTGTTTTTCCTGCTCTTCGGTTTGACGCCCCTGCTCTCCAGGCAACTCTCGCAACTTGCCCAACAGATCCCAGATATGGTGGCACGCGGTCAACAAACCTTGTTGCTACTTCCAGAGAAATACCCTGATGTGATTACTCCTGGCCAGATCAAATCATTGATGGACACCATGCGCACCCTCCTCGGTGATTTTGGTCAGGGCGTATTGTCTCTATCCATTGCCTCCATTCAGGGGATTATTGTCTTTCTGCTCTACTTCTTTTTGGTGCCGTTCTTGGTCTTTTTCTTTCTGAAAGATAAAAAGCCAATCCTCGGTTATCTTTCTGGACTCTTGCCGAAAGAACGTCGTCTGGCCACACAGGTCTGGAAAGAAATGGACGAACAGATTGGGAATTATGTTCGTGGAAAACTGCTGGAGGTCTTAATCGTTTGGATAGTCACCTACGTTGCCTTTGCTGCCCTGCATATGAATTATGCACCACTGCTGTCTTTCCTGGTGGGGATTTCGGTCATCATCCCCTATGTTGGCTCAGTTGTAGTGACGGTGCCCGTGGTCTTGATTGGTTATTTCCAGTGGGGTTGGGGGAGTGAGTTTTTATGGATGCTGACGATTTATGCTATCATTCTCTTTGTCGATGGGAACATCCTCGTTCCTCTCATGTTTTCTGAGGCAGTCAATCTTCATCCTGTAGCTATTATGATTGCTGTGCTCTTTTTCGGTGGCATCTGGGGTTTCTGGGGGATTTTTTTTGCCATCCCCTTGGCAACCTTGGTGCAGGTAGTCATTGCTTCTTGGCCAAGAACGCCGATTACTTCAGACTACACCGTTTGATAGGCACGGTGATACGTTAACCCAAGTTGCCACCTATGACCACCATCAGAATCCTTCCAAGAGGTAATGGATTAATGTAGCCTTATAGTAATCAATCTATTGGTTGCCGATGGGGAAG
>CAIJYR010000034.1 GCA_903824965.1 uncultured Thiotrichales bacterium | reverse complement strand
GGTCAGAGATTTCCGGTGCCACAGCCCGGTTGGGGCGTTCGCGAGCTTCAATGGCAGTGCCGTCGCGACTGAGATGGCCAATCAGTTCATCGCCAAGGTGTTCCGTAACAAGGGCTTCATGAACACGTTCGGCCAGTTTGGCAGTAGCAAATTCTTCAAAGGCATGCGAAAAGGTGGATTCAGAAGGCAGTTTCTTACAGAGAGGGAAACCACAGATCCGCCGTAGTGCGCGATCCAAGACTAATCGCTCGATCAGTCCAGTCGTAGTGGCCATCCCCGGCGACAAAGGCATTGGCCAACCAGGAACGCTCATGGGGCGGACGCCCTATACCGCACCACGAAGCTTGGACGAACTCCTCGATACGTATCCATTCCAACGTGTGGATCAATTTCTCGAGCCTCGGCGTCAGCGTCACGTCATTACGCAACTCGGGGATCAATTCGTGCTGAACTACACTCCAGCGTTGCATAATCAAGGCGCGTTGGGTAGGATTCATTCGTAGGCTCCAGCGGTTTCAACACCGTTATCGTGCCAGAAATAGCAGCCTATATCTCCCAATTTCGCCTACATCATGCGAAAAATGAGCGTCGGGGGTGGCGTTCTGCAAGAGGCTCGAAGTATTTCACAGGGATTCAGGAACCATTCATGCAAAACGCACAACATCAAAACCTGGTCGGCTTTATCTGGAATATCGCGAACAAGCTGCGTGGCCCCTACCGCCCGCCGCAGTACCGTCGCGTGATGCTGCCGCTGATTGTTCTGCGCCGCTTCGACCTAGTGTTGGCCGAAAACAAACAAAAGGTGTTGGACGAAAAAAAACGTCTGGAAGACCGAGGCATCACCGGCCCCGCGCTGGAAAAAGCCCTTTCGCGTATTGCCGCCACAAGCGTCACGCAGGAGTTGTTCAACACCAGCGGCTTTTCGTTTGAGAGGCTACTCGGCGATGCCCCCAACATTGCGGGCAACCTAATCGCCTACATCCAGGGCTTCTCACCACGCGCCCGCGACATCTTCGATAAGTTTGAGTTTGATGCCGAGATAGCCAAGATCGACGAAGCCAATCGGCTCTTCCTCGTCATCAAGGAATTCTGCTCGGCAGATATCGACCTCTCGCCCAAGGCCATCAGCAATCTGCAAATGGGCTACCTGTTTGAAGAACTGGTGCGTAAATTCAACGAGCAAGCGAACGAAGAGGCCGGCGATCATTTTACCCCGCGTGAGGTAATCCGCCTGATGGTGCAGTTGCTATTCACCGACGAAGAAGATGTCATCTCAAAAAAAGGCATCAGCCGTAGCGTGTACGACCCCACAGCGGGCACCGGCGGTATGTTGTCCGAATCAGAGAAATTCATCCACGAGTACAATCCCGATGCCCACATCGCGCTATTCGGCCAGGAGTATAACCCCGAGTCCTACGCCATCTGCTGCGCTGACCTGCTAATCAAGGACGAGCCAATCAATAACCTGATCTACGGCGACACGCTCGGCGTCAAAGACGCCAAGAATAAGGCCAATGGCTTTGTGCCGCACGACGGCCACACGGACAAAAAATTCCATTACATACTGGCCAATCCGCCGTTTGGCGTGGAGTGGAAATCGGAAGAAGCCTTCGTGCGCGAGGAGTACGCAGAGCGGGGCTTCTCTGGCCGCTTTGGCGCAGGGCTGCCCCGCATCAACGATGGTGCGCTGCTCTTTTTGCAGCACATGATTTCCAAAATGCACGCACCCCCACAAGCAGGCGGCGACGGCTCTAAGATTGCCATCGTGTTTAATGGCTCGCCTTTGTTCACGGGCGATGCTGGCTCGGGTGAATCCAACATCCGGCGCTGGATCATCGAAAATGATTGGCTGGATGCGGTCATCGCCCTACCCGACCAGATGTTCTACAACACTGGCATCTATACCTACCTCTGGCTTGTCACCAACAAAAAGCCTATCAAGCGCCAAGGCAAGGTGCAACTGATCGATGCGACGCGCCATTTCAAGAAAATGGACAAAAGCCTCGGCAATAAACGCAACGAACTCTCCGACGAGCACATCAAGCAATTGGTGACCCTCTACGGCGAATATAACCACGATGCAACGAGTGCAGTGCTCGTAGACGGTAAGACCGAGAGCCGCATTTGCAGCAAGCTATTTGACAACCGCACCTTTGGCTTTCTTAAAATCACCGTCGAACGCCCATTGCGCCTGAACTTTCAAGCGAGCAGTGACCGCATCGCACGGCTCGACGAACAAAGCGCCTTCACCAATCTCGCCAGCAGCAAAAAACGCAAAGACGACGCCGCCCACCGCGCCGAAATCGCCGCTGGGGAAAAAGAACAGGCCGCCATCAAGGCTGCTCTACAACGTATGGGCAGCGAAGCGCTCTACCGCAATCGCCACGTCTTTGAGTCAGCACTAGAGGCTGCCTTGAAAAAGGTGGGGGTCAAGACCAAAACGCCGGTCAAGAAGGCCATCCTGGCGGCATTGTCCGAGCGTGACAGCACGGCGGACATCTGCTGCGACGCCAGCGGCAATCCCGAACCCGATGCCGATCTACGCGATACCGAGATCGTGGCCTTGCCCGCCGATATTGCCTTGCCACTCCCCCTCGGATATGACAACGAAACGGGTCATGACCAGCTACTTGCCTTGGTGAAAGACCATTGCGAAGATTACCTTACAGCAGAAGTCCTGCCGCATGTATCGGATGCGTGGATCGACCACAGCAAGACCAAGGTTGGCTACGAAATACCACTAACCCGCCATTTCTATGTCTACCAGCCGCCGCGCCCGCTCACAGAGATTGCAGGCGAGATCAGTCAGATCGAAAAAGACATCCTGGCCATGCTGAGTGAGGTGGTGTGATGGTGTATTACCCTGCATATCCATCTTACAAACAGTCGAATGTGGACTGGCTGGGGGAGATTCCGAGCTATTGGCGAATCAAAAGACTGAAGTTCTCAACCAATCTCATCAATAACAAAGTAAGTGCTGACGACTCACCCTTGCCTTATCTTGGCCTCGAACACATCGAATCGTGGACTGGACGGAAAATCGACGGTGAGATCAACAACAGCGAGGGATTGACATCATCGTTTCTAATAGGTGACGTATTGTTCGGAAAATTGCGACCATATCTGGCCAAAGTCCACCTGGCTCAACAAAATGGATTGATTTCGAGCGAGGCGCTGGTCATAAGAAGCAAAGCCGAAGTGTGTGGTGAATTTCTGAAGTACTACATGCTTTCCCGTGATTTCATCAATGTCGTTGATTCATCGACCTATGGCAGCAAGATGCCGCGAGCCAGTTGGGATTTTATTGGGAACCTTCCAGTTTTGTTGCCCGAAATCAAAGAACAACAAACCATCGCCCGTTTCCTTGATTTTAAAACCGCGCAGATTGATGCCCTGATCGCCAAGAAGAAAACCTTACTCGACAAGCTCGCCGAAAAGCGCATGGCGCTGATCAGCCACGCCGTCACCAAAGGGCTTGATCCACAAGTAAAGAGGAAGGATTCAGGGGTAGCGTGGCTGGGGGAGATACCGAGCCATTGGGAAGCAAAGCGACTTAAGTTTGTTGTTTCGACATACGGCGGTGGTACGCCAAATACCGGAAAGCCAGAGTATTGGAATGGAGAGATACCTTGGGTATCACCAAAGGACATGAAACGCGACTTCATTGATGCAACCGAGGATTATTTGACGGAATTAGGTGTTGCAGAAAGCGCCACAAAAATCGTTCCAGTTGATTCTGTGCTCATTGTTGTTCGATCCGGAATTCTTCGTCACACCATTCCGGTGGCTCGCAATACTGTTGAAGTCTCGCTGAATCAAGACATGAAAGCCCTTGTCGCCAGCGATTGCCTTCTCCCTGGATATATTCATTGGTTGATAAATGGTCTACAAGGCGGTCTCTTGCCTCTTTGGAGCAAACAAGGCTGCACCGTCGAAAGCATTGAGATGGGATATATGACTAACACAATCATTCCACTGCCACCTATTGATGAACAGGGCGCTATCCTAGAAAAAATCTCCAGAATTACTGCCAAAATAGATGCGCAGGTAGCAAAAGTGATTGATGTCATTTCTGCTCTTGCGGAATATAGAAACTCCCTGATTACTCATGCCGTCACCGGAAAAATCGACGTGCGTGGCTTTCCGATTCCGCCACCAACCAAGCCCGAGGAGTCCGCCCATGCCTGACATCGCGCCGCTGCCCACCGATTACGCCACTTGGCTCGCTGAACTCAAAACCCGCATCCACAGCGCCCAACAGCGTGCCATGCTGGCGGTGAACCGCGAGTTGGTGTCGCTGTATTGGCAGATTGGGCAAGACATCTTGCAGCGTCAGAACCGTGAAGGCTCTCGAGCGAAGGTGATTCCGCGCCTCGCACGGGACTTGCACACGGCGTTCCCCGACGTAAAAGGGTTCTCGGCGCGTAACCTCAAGTATATGCGCTACTTTGCCGAACATTGCCCGGCGCAGCAATTTGGGCAGCAGCCTGCTGCCCAGTTGCCGTGGTTTCATATCGTAACGCTGCTGACCCGCGTGCGAGAGCCACAGGAGCGTGAGTGGTATGCCCTGCAAACGGCGCAACAAGGCTGGTCGCGCTACACGCTGGAGGTTCATATCAAAAATCGGCTAGTCGCACGCCAGGGGCAAGCAGTCACTAACTTTAAGGCGCAATTGCCATCGCCAGAGGCGGGTTTGGCGCAAGAAGCGCTAAAAGACCCCTATTTGTTCGACTTTTTGGGGTTGGACGAGGAGGCGCACGAACGCGAGATTGAGAATGCGCTGATTCGCCATATCACCCGTTTTTTGCTGGAACTCGGCACGGGCTTCGCGTTTGTAGGGCGGCAGCACCAGTTAGAGGTAGCCGGTGATGAGTTCTTCATCGACTTGCTGTTTTATCACACACGATTGAAATGTTATGTGGTGGTGGAATTAAAGGC
The DNA here is from genome assembly GCA_903824965.1 of uncultured Thiotrichales bacterium. Taxonomy (GTDB): domain Bacteria; phylum Pseudomonadota; class Gammaproteobacteria; order CAIRSR01; family CAIRSR01; genus CAIRSR01. The sequence goes on along the minus strand of CAIJYR010000034.1, from coordinate 4,221 downwards.
GGTGGCCTTTAAACCCGAACACGCCGGGCAGTTGAACTTTTACCTCTCGGCGGTGGATGCACAGATTAAGGCCAAGGATGACAATCCCACCATTGGTTTGTTGCTCTGCAAGACGCAAAATCGTCTAGTGGCGGAATATGCGCTGTCGGGCATCAATAAACCGATTGGCGTGGCCGAGTACGAGTTGGTGCGCAACCTACCGGAGCGACTGACCAGCAGTCTGCCGACCATTGAAGAGATTGAGCAAGGGCTGACCGATTTGCCGGACGACGGCTCCGAAAACGGCTCGGATGACTGATATATGCAGCCCGTCCAACCAACGGTTGGACGAATGAAGAGTGGAAACCATGCACAAAGAGATCGACTTCGAAAATGACATCGAGCACGCGCTCATCAACGGCGGCGGCTACGAAAAAGGCGACCCCCAAGCCTACGACCCGGAAACCGCGTTGTTTCCCGCCGAGGTCGTTGCCTTTGTGCAAAAGACCCAACCGAAGATCTGGGCACGCTTGATCCAACTGGATGCAGTCAAAGCGCCCGCGATATTGCTCGATAGTTTGGTAAAGGAACTTGCCGCCAAAGGTGCGCTCGCCGTTTTGCGAGAAGGTTTCAAGTGCATGGGTCAAACGGTGCGGCTTGCCTACTTTGCGCCCAACACCGGGCTAAACCCTGCGGCTACTCGCAGTTACGCTGATAACCGGCTCACCATGGTGCGTCAGGTCAAGACCAAGATCGGCGCTATCCCAGACATAGTGCTAGCAGTGAATGGATTGCCGGTCGCAACACTCGAGCTAAAGAATCCACTGTCAGCCACACGCTGGAACGTCGAGCACGCAAAATACCAATATCGTGAGCGTGACCCCAAAGAACTATTGTTCGCTTTCAAGCAGCGCTGCCTGGTGCATTTCGCGGTGGATACGGAACTCGTGTTTATGACCACCAAGCTCGAAGGCAAGGATACCTTCTTCCTGCCCTTTAATCTGGGGCATAACCACGGCGCAGGTAATCCACCAGCAACAGAGGATGTGCGCACCAGCTATCTTTGGCGCAAGGTATTAACCCGCGACAGCCTGATGGACATCCTGGCGCGTTTTATTCACCTAGAGGTCGAGGAAAAGACAGTCACGACCGCAAAGGGCGAGAAGCGTCATCGCAAGGAATCGCTAATCTTCCCGCGCTACCACCAGCTCGACGCAGTTCGCGCCCTTACCAACCACGCACAAACACATGGCGCAGGCCACAATTATCTGATCCAACATTCCGCTGGCTCGGGTAAATCGAATTCGATTGCCTGGCTCGCGCACCGCCTCTCCTGCCTGCACGACGAGCACAACGAAAAGATCTTTCATTCGGTAGTGGTGATTACCGACCGCCGGGTGCTGGATCAACAGTTACAGAATACAATCTTCCAGTTCGAGCACAAACTTGGTGTCGTGCAGAAAATAGACGAAAACACCCAGCAATTGGCGCATGCCCTAGCGGATGGCGTACCGATCATCATTTCCACTATTCAGAAATTCCCCTTTATCACCCAGGCCATCCGCACACTGGAGGCCAGCGGTAAGGGAGTGGCTATTCCGACAGCGGGCAAGCGCTTTGCGGTCATCGTGGACGAGGCGCACAGTTCACAAAGCGGCGAAACCGCGATGGAGCTGCGCAAAATATTGAACAAGGACGGTATTGAAGCGGCCATTGCCGAGCAGTTGCTCGACATGGACGATGACAGCTTAAGTGAAGAAGCGAAAAAGGGGCTGCTGCGCGAACAACTGAAACGGGCCAAACAGCCCAATTTGAGTTACTTCGCCTTTACGGCAACGCCAAAGTTTAAAACGCTCACCGTCTTCAACGAACCCGGTAAAGACGGCAAGGCACCGTTTCACCACTACAGTATGCGCCAAACTATCGAAGAAGGCTTCATTCACGATGTGCTAGCGCACTATACCTGCTACAAGCGCTACTACAAGCTCATCCAAAAGGCGGAGGCTGACCCAGAAGTACCGCACCGCAAAACAGCACGCGCACTGGCGCGGTTCGTTGAGTTTCACGACTATGAGATTGCGCAAAAGGTCGAGGTGATTGTTGAACACTTCCGCACCCATACCCGCCACAAGATTGGCGGTCGGGCCAAGGCAATGGTGGTGACTGGCTCACGCGAACACGCCGTGCGCTACAAACTCGGGTTTGATAAATACATCCAGGAAAAAGGTTATACCGGTGTGAAATCGCTGGTGGCGTTCTCGGGCGAGGTCACTCTCAAAGACTTCGCCGACAAGAGATTCACTGAAGCAACCATGAACGGTGGCATCAAGGAATCTGAGCTACCAGAGAAATTTAACACCGCAGAATACCAAGTCTTGTTGGTGGCAGAAAAATACCAGACCGGGTTTGATCAACCACTGCTGCACAGCATGTACGTCGATAAACGATTGGCTGGTATCCAGGCGGTGCAAACCCTCTCCAGACTCAATCGAACGACACGCGGCAAGACCGATACCTTCGTGCTCGATTTTGTGAATGAGCCTGCCGACATCTACGCTGCATTCAAACCATATTACGAGACGACCGACAAGGGCGACGACACCGACCCGCAGCAACTCAACACGCTCGCACACACACTGGCGGAACGGAAGATCTATACCGAAGCGGAGGTCAGCGCCTGGTGTGAAATCTGGTTCCGCAATCGACAGAATCCCACTGGCGGCGAGCACAAGAAATTAAATAGCCTGCTTGATCTGGCGGTTCCGCGCTTCAGTGTTCTCGATGAGGAAGATCAACTTCTGTTCAAGAGCCAGTTGGTCAGCTTCCGAAATCTGTATCGCTTTGTTTCGCAGATCATCCCTTTCCAAGATTCTGGTCACGAAAAACTCTACACCTACATCCGTTTTCTGCTAACCAAGCTGCCGCGTACAACCGATGGCAGGGTTGTTCACATCGACGACGAAGTGGAGTTAAAATACTACCGACTACAAAAGATCAGCGAAGGGGCAATTGACCTAAGGGCGGGCGAGACCGAGGGATTGAAAGGGCCAACTGCGGTGGGCACCGGTCAAGCAGATGAGGATGTGCAGCTATCTATCCTGGTGGACAAACTCAATGATCGATTTGGCACAGAATTTACGCCCGCTGACCAGCTTTTCTTTGATCAAATCCGTGAAACGGCGGTCGCTAACGAGAAGTTGCGTCATGCCGTCATGGCCAACAGTATTGAGAACTTCGCGCCCGTATTCAACAAACAGCTTGAAAACTTGTTCCTTGAGCGCATGGATGGCAACGAAGGCATCTTTGTTCGCCTGATGAATGACGATGCCTTCAGAAAGGTTGCGGCCAATCATTTAATGCGGGAGGTCTATCAGCAGGTGAGAGCAGCGCTGGGCTTAAGGAAGGCGGAGAGTTCTTTCCCTGTCGTTTGATAGCCCTGCCGCCAGGGAAGCGCCGTTGGCGCGTCAGCGCACGACAGGCAACCAGCCTCTACGATGCCCTATGGACGTGGCCTATTGTCGCACTAAACCGCGTGAGCAGTGCCGCACTCTTGGTCATATCCCACTGATTGACCACAACCCACGCCGAGGCGAAAATACCGAGTTCGCTCCGGCTAAGGCGATCCGTTACAACGAGCACACGTTCGCCAAGCGCAGCAACGCACGACTGAAAAATGAGTTCGGTGGCAATTCGGTCAGGAGGCTACTAAGATCATGGGACATCTGATGTTCGACGTCCTTGCTCTGTCCACAGAACAGGTGACGCGAGTGTGACATTGACCGCAACTTTCCTGTCACTTCCCTAATCCTGTGCCGCCCGTGATACAGGGAAACTCACGGACAAGCTCATGCCCTCCAGAACGTCAGGATATGAAATTCGCCGATGTGTACGCGGACGCATCAGAAATCGTCCAGAAATGAGCGAAAGCAACAATCGCCTTTTTCTCGAGAAGTTTTGCAAGAGACTCTCTAAGATTTTAGATTTTCCTACGCGATGACTAGCATTGGCTGAGATATATAGCTTACGTCACATAAAGCGACTCGATTTTGAAGAGTTCAAGGATAGAGCAAGAGGTTTTTCTGCGAATGGATTTTGCGTGTGCCCACTTTTTCTCGATGGGATTAAGATCAGGAGAGTAGGCGGGTAGGAAATCGAGGATGGCCAGCGCTTGAGATGGCCTCCTTGATGTCTTTGCGTTTGTGAAAGGTAGCATTGTCCATCACAACAACGCTCTCCGCAGGC
>CAIJYR010000033.1 GCA_903824965.1 uncultured Thiotrichales bacterium | reverse complement strand
GTGGAGCAGGAGGGGCGGCGGGAACTAGAAAACGACCTTGCCATGGCCCTCATGAACAAGGCGATTACGCTCGCTCAGATGGGTAAGTTGACCGAAGCGGTGGCGCTCTACGATCAAGTCATTGCGATTCTTAAGCGCCTCGTGGAGCAGGAGGGGCGGCGGGAACTAGAACCCAATCTCGCTACTGCCCTCATGAACAAGGCGCGTAGTCTCGACAGTATGGGCCAACTGACCGGGGCTGTGGCGCTCTACGATCAAGTTATTGCGATTCTTAAGCGCCTCGTGGATGGTGGGCAACGTCACCTAGAAAACGACCTTGCTGAAGCACGCGAATTGCGCGATCTGATCCTCGCACAGGAATAACCAACTTGCCTTTGTAGCAAAACCCCTCTCCGCAGCTTTGGAGAGGGATTGGTTCCAAACCAGACAATCACGTATCCGTGCTACCTTCGTTCGTCTCCCTCCTCCTTTGGATCGTAGGGTCGTGATTTTCCGCTGAATGACGAAAACAGCTTGCTCTTGGGGAAGTCTGAAACCTTTGAAATGGTAACCGTTCCTTGCGCCGCCTCCTCATGCTTCGTAGTAGAAGAAGCGGCTGGATGGTGGATGGTTGGCGTATCACTTTGCGGTTGTGTTGACATTTGTGGCTCCTGGTAGCAGTTGCACTGGAATGGGTGAGACAATCTTGATCGATTGTGTCTTCTTATCGCTTTCCATAGCGTTATAAGTATTATACGCCCATCGTGGAATACATAAAAGAAGCACAGCAAAAGAAAAGAACGCAAACCATTGTACACGCAAAAGTTTCACTTTACGCTGATTATTCTTATGAACGTTATAATGCACGGATTTTGTATATTCTTCCAGCAATCCTCGATGAGCCTCCTGAAGAGCAGCCGATGGTCTAGGATGTTGCTCAACATACGTCACAACCTCGCCAGGAGATGGTATCCTGACAGATTCGTAGGCTACGCACAGAAGGTCATACATATAACGAGCAGCACCCAGCAAAAACACGACCGAAACAAGCCACGGCATCCAAAATAAGATCACATTCCAACAGGTGAACACCTCACCCTTTAAGTTGCTTGATGCAAGATAGGCCGCTATACCAAAGGATGGAACAATCATAAGACTAAGAGCAGAATTGGCCCTGTCTCTTATCCTCTCTTCGTTCTTGATTTCCTCTGCGTAGGCAGAGGCTGCATGTTCGAGCAGCCATGTGGTCGATTCTGGAGTCATTGGGGCCAGATCATCCTCGAAGCTTTGGAGAGGGATTGCTTCCAAACCAGACAATCACGTATCCATTTTACCCAAAGACGGAAGCATTTCCAGGGTGGCATCGATCACCCGCGCTATGGGCAGTGTTTCCAGGCAGGTGCTGGTACTGCCTTTGTGGCGGTCGCACCCTTCCTGGAAGCAAGGGACGCATTCTTTTTCGGGTTGTATCAGCAAAACATTGCCGACCCGTTGGTGGGGTGCTCTGTGTTGGTAGGGACTGCTGTCCGACACGAAACCACGGGGCCACGGCCCCCAGAGCACGGGGTTGCTCGGGCCGTACAGCGCCACGGTTGGGATACCGAGGCTTGCCGCCAAATGGGTCATCGCGGTATCTGGGCCAACGTAGAGCCGCGCTACCCGCAAGACTTCGGCAACCTCGGCAATACGCAACTGTCCCACCAGATTCACCGTGTGCGTACCGGAACCTTCGAGGATATGGCGCACATAGGTCTGTTCTGCCGGAGAAGGCCCCCCTGTCATCACCACCCGCAAGCCACGCCGCTCCAGAGAGTGCACGAGGGCACGCCAGCCGTCGATGCGCCAATGTTTATACCGCCACATAGGGGAGACATGCAGCACCACGAAGGGCGTCTCTCGCCAGGAGAAAGGCATGATCGGATCAAGAACCTTCTCGCCGTGGTAGTCACGAGGAGGGACTGGATCATAGTGTCGCGGAATCCCCAGCAAATCGGCAAGACGTAGGTGTCGATGGAGGGTGTGTGTGTTCTCGTCCTCTTGGTCAGTCCATGCGTGGAGGATGGGACGTTTCCACCAATCATGCACGCGCCACGGAGGCACGGGGCCAATCCGCTTAGGAGCCGCGAGTAGCGCATAGAGCAAAGGACGGTCGCCAGACAGGGTCGAGATGGCCAAATCGTAGCAACGCAGGATTTGCTTCAACAACTGCCGGTATTCGCGTGTATTGGGGTGCTCGGCAACACACAATACGTGATGAATGTCTGGATTGCCCACCAACATCCCGTCGGTGTTCTCGTAGGTCAGTACGTCAATCTGCGTATTGGGATAAGCCAAGCGCAGCGATCGAATGAGGGGTGTCGTGAGCAATACGTCACCGATCTGGCGGGTTGCAATGACCAACAATCGATTGAGCACACTCGGATCGAAAAGGCTCATGAATATTGATCCAAACCGTATTGATCCAAACCAAGGACTGCACGGGTGGTGGTCGCGGAGAGAATTTCTGTCAAGCGGCGTTCGTTGTCGGCGAGGTGGCTGCGATCGTTTTCTGCGTGCCAGAGGTGGAGTACCGTGGTCGCAAAACGGCCATCCTTGCGTTGGACACCGGCGCGTATCAATCGTACTACAAGATCCGCGTCTTCGTGGCCCCAGCCGGTATAGCGTTCGTCGAACCCGTTGACGGCAAGCAGATCGTTGCGCCAGATCGCAAGATTGCATGTGCGTGCGCCTTGCCAACGTTGCGGATGGGTTTTACGCCAAGCATCGCCTGGCAAACGCAACAAAGGGAGGAGACGATTGATTCCTCCCCCCCAGCGCACCCTTCCCCAACGCGCCAAAGACCAGGTGTGGCAGGGCGTACCCTGTGCTAGAAGGGTTGAGGTCAACGCAGGGTTCAACAAAATGCGGTTGCCCGCGACAAAGCAGCCTTTTTCTGCCAGTTGACGCTGTGCCGCAACAAAACCAGGGCGAGGGATGCAATCACCGTCGAGGAATACGAGGTATTCACCCTTTGCCATTCGGACGGCTTGGTTTCGTGCGGCTCCAGCGCGAAAACCACGATCCGGCTGCCAAAAGTGACGTACCGAAAGTTCCCCTGAGGCGGTGTACTGTGCAAGGAGTGCTGCCGTATCCTCGGTAGAGCCATCGTCCGCAACAATGATCTCAAAGGCCCGATCGGTTTGGATACGCAATCCGCGCAAAACCGCCCCAAGGGCATCGGGGCGGTTGTAGGTCGTCACAATCAGAGAACACAACACGTTGGCTGATCGCTTTGGTTGTGCAGAAAAATTATGGCAGAGCGGGTTGCACTGTGACCCGACCCGTTGCCTGCCGAGCAAAAAAACGAGGCTTGTACATGTCCTCTATTTTTGCGCCAGGCAATTCGTAAGAACCCGGGGTGACCGCACGAACCAAAAAGGCCAATTTAGCATTCGGTTTCTCCCCCGTGAGCGTCACTGCTGCAATATACCGATCATCACGACGCTCTGCCGCATCGGGATCGGTGAGATCGGTCAGCCACCACATGCCTTCCGTGCCACTGCCCCCGATGGCACTGTTTTCCAGCTCCCACCCTGCTGGCAAGGGCTGTGTGAGGATCGCTTGGTGTAATAGTTTGGTCGTGGCCTCCCCCGTGAGCACCACCACGAAGACATCATTCTGTTTGATCGCATCCAGGTTGACCGGACTGCCATCGCGACGGAAAAACCACCGTTTGATGCGCAGACCTTCGCGATCGGCTGGTTTGGGCGTGCTCGGAACCCCGTAGTCGCTTATGGACTCCCACAGTGCCTGCCAACCTGCGTTGCGTATCGTCAAGCCGCTGGCAAGATCAGATACGCTTGGCAGCAAACGCACCGGATCGGTTTTGGCCATGGGCTGGTTGTTCAAGGTCAGATCCAGGGGCCCTGTTCCCTTCATGAGGGTATTGGCAGCGAGCAGTAACCAAGCTTGTTCTTGGGTGTTGGTTTCTGCAACGGCTGGTTTGGAGGCAGGCAAACGGGCCATCAGAGTAGCGAGTCGGTTTTCGTTGGCCAAACCAACCTCGCCAAGCAGGGTAACCAGTGCTGCTGCGTCGCGTACTGCCGATCCGTAATCGTTTGGCCAATAATCACGTTCCAATTTCGAGAGGGCTGTGTCGAATGCTACCTGTGCGCGATCATGATCCCCGAGTCGCTCCAGGGCTGCACCCACTTGTCCAGCCGCGAGCGCAGTGGGAAAACGATTCACAAAGGCATCGTGAAAGTAGCGTACCGGTCCTGGGGTCAACACACCCGCCAACGAAAGGTCATAGAGCGCATAGGCACGACTTGCAAGGTCGCCTTCTTCGGAACCGCCGTCAATGGCCTGTTGGCGTAGCCAGGTCAACCCCGACAAGTAGGGCGCGTCGGGTACCGGATGGTGCAGGGTACGTGCTCGGATCAGAAATTCCATGGCATACGCAGTGAGCCAGGCTTCCGCTTCTCCGTGCGCACTCCAAAGACCAAAAGATCCATCGTAACGCTGTTTGTCGAGGACAGCCGCAATCGCGGCGTCTACTTTGGCATCTGCGCCAGGATCCGAGGGATTTTTGGTTTTTCCCAGGCCAGCGGTGACGTCATTGACCACCAGCAGCGGGAATGCGCGGCTGATCAGTTGTTCTAAGCACCCGTAGGGATAGCGGTCGAGTGCCGCCAAAAGACCCTGGACGTCAAACGGCGGCCCTGCACTGAACCCAAACGAAACGCCAGCGGTTCCTGGAACATAGCCCTCCAGCATGTGCGCATCCGCCACCAGGGTGCCGCCTGGAGGCAGTGGTTGCACCACAAAATGGCTTTCGACGGCGCGTGAGGGTCGTACGGTGAGGTCAATCGACTCTTGGACTTTCAGCGCCCCAGGCCCGAGGACGGAGACTGTCACGTTTGCAATGCCTGCACCGGTTGCCGTAATAGGAAAGGTCAACGTCTGGCGTTCCTCCTTGGCCAACGCGATGTCACGGCTGCCCTCGGTGATTTGCAACGGCGGTTGGCTGTTGACGAGGACATGGTACTGTCCTGCGGGTGCCTCGACATTGTGGACAGAAAGCGTCAACTGGCTGAGGTCTCCTGGTGCCAAGAAACGGGGCAGCGTGGATTCCACCACGAGCGGATCGCGCACAATCAGCTTGGTTGAGACAGAACCGACGCGCTCTCGGTTGAACGCGACTGCCATCACCCGCAACTGGCCATTAAAATTCGGAATCGTAAAAGAGATCCGTGCTTTACCGGTTGCATCGAGTGCGACTGGCCCTTGAAACAGCGAGACCACCGTGATGGGCACCTTCGGAAGTCCTCCCGCCAACCCCGAAGAATCTCCCCCCTGACGTAGCTCGCCCAAAGGCCCGTCCATCGTGTCGATCAATCGGCCATAATCGTCGCGAATGTCGATCCCCAACACCCGCTTGGCAAAAAAGTATTTTCCGGGATCGGGGGACACAAACTGGGTCAGTTGTAAAATGCCTTCATCGACCGCTGCCACGGTCACGAAGGTCTCTGGCTCGACGGGTGTGACTTGAATCGGTACCTCAAGGGTCTGGTTGGGCCGCACCACGTCGGGCAAGGGGGTCGTCACAGTCAAGGTGTGTGCGGCGGGATCCAGGGTGAGCCACGTCAACCCAATGGCACGAATGGGCAACCGATCTTTGCCATGCACGGGGGGACGATACACCGTGGCGGTGACGTAGGCACCCGGCCCCCACTGCTTGTCTGCCACAACCTCCACGGTCGCGCCCGTTTTGGGTACGCTCAGGGTGCGCGTTACCAACAAGCGGTTGGTGGCGACCGTCAACAAGACTTCGCCTGCAAATGGTGGTTGGATGCGGATGTGTGCGGTTTCTCCGGCGACGTAGGCGGGTTTGTCTGCAGAGACCTCGACGGTGTCTGGGGTATCGCTGGCGCTCGGCCCCACGTCCCACCCAGACCAGAAGCGGTAAGAACTCGCAACCCCCGTGCCCGTATCCGTGACCTCAAACCGAAAGCGACCAAACGGCAGTGACCCGACGTCCTGTAGCGTGGGGGTTGCGACTGTGGCGGCCAATGTTCCTGCACGCACGGATTGATCCCGCTCGATTACCTTATATTTATAATGTCCGTCTTCATAATACCATTGGAAATCATGATGTTCTGCCACCAGTTCCCAATGCAGGCTCGGTTTGTCGAGCCGTTGGCCCTCGGGTGTGAGTGCGATTACCTCGAAGGCTGCGCTTTGCCCTTCGTTGACCCGATCCTCGTCGAAACGCCCCTTGATGCCGAGTACGTAGGATTGGGTACGCACAGGAACGGTCAGTGTTTTGTGGGTGGGTCGTCCCCCTGGTTCCGCGACAGCCACGCGGAGGGTGGCACGCAGGGGTTTGGTCGTATCGGGTTGTGGGGGCAGTTCGACAGCGAGGTGTGCCTGTCCTGCCCCATCGGTGGTGGGTAGGATCAATTCGTTGACACGGGCAGTCACCTGCTCCTGAGCCAGTCCGAAATGGTAGCCTTTGCACTGCGGATACGGATCAGGATCTTCTTCGAGGGCGACATCGGCGCTCCCTCCGAGACCAGCGGCCGGTGGGCCGTAGAGAAAATGGCTCGACACGAGCAGGTCAAACGGTTGGCCCGGAATGAGAATGGGTTGCTGGGCCTGCAAATCGACGCTGAGGCGTTCTGGGATGAACTCTTCTACCTGGAAGCCCACCGAACCGATCGGGTCGGTTTTGGGATCTCCGAAAGCTTGGATCGTCCAACCACCGAGGGGGGCACTCGCCGTCAGGTTGATCGGCAAGGCAATGCCCCCTGCGGCCAGCGGGAGGGTGCCTGTGTAAAACACGGTGCCTGTGGGTCGCAGCACTTTGATCAGAAGTGGGAAATGATCGACGGCGGTGATGTGCTCGTCTCGCAGCAGTGCCGTGACGTGGACGGTCTCGCCGGGTCGATAGACACCACGCTCGGTATAGAGATAGGCGTCCATCGGCCCTGGGGCGGCTCGACCGCCGACACCGCGATCGCTTAAGTCAAACGCGGCCAGGGTAAGATCCAGCATGGCAAAATCGCCGTCATGTCCATACGCGCTGATCATCATGGGGGATTGACCACCGGTACCACGCGCCAACCCTGGGCCGAACACTGCATGCCCCTCCTGATCGGTGGTGGCGTGGGCGAGTTCGCTGTTGTTGCGTGCGATCAGGGCGATATCGACACCGGCCACCGGTTTGGCGGAGGCAAGCGACCGTACAAAGACATGAATGCCATCAGCACCACGGGTAGTGGTCAGGCCAAAATCGGACACCATCAACCACTGGGTTGCCTGATGCCAGGGTTTTTGGTTCTCAGGGACATCTGCCGGAGCTGCGATCACTACGTACAGTCCGGGTTTCGGATTGGGTATCAACTGTCGGATTGGCAATCCGGTCACACCCTCTTTGTTGCGATCGCCTTTGACCGAGAGTTTGCCTTCCCAGAGCAATTCGCCGTCTGAGTCCCCGATTTGTTGGCTGTCTGAACTGCTGAGCAAGTTACGTAGTTTTTCTTCTTTGATGGAACCTGCCAAATTACGATCATTGATCCGATAGAGGCGAATGCCGACCGTGTCTAGGTTGACCGTGACCACCGGTACTGCGCCAAGATCCCCCCGTACCAGGATGAACCCTGCTCCACGAAACGCAACGGAGGGCGGGCGATCGTCGATCTGGATCGTCTGCTGCTCGTCGTGTTTGAGGACAAGACCATCGATCCCGGGCAATCCTTGCCGGACGGTGACGCTATAGCGGGTGCCGTGTGTGAGACCAGACAGGCATAATTCACTGCCATCCACAAAAGCGGTCGTGGGTACTGCCGGATCGAGGCGGACAAAGTCCTCAAAATGGGTCTCTCGATTGACTTTCAGTTTGTCGGAGAATGTCAGACACAGGCGTGCAGGGTATTCGTTGATCTTGGGGGTGATGTTTTTCAGGGACAACCCCACCACGAGTCGAAGGGCCGTGAGCTTGCGTTCGATATCGGGCATGGGGGTTTTGGTGTCTTTGGCCGCCGACAACACCGCCTGATACCCTAGGATGGCCGCTTGGGGTTTTTGCAACGGGCCTTCAAACAGTTGGGAGATCCAGATCCAATCTGCGATTTGTTCGGGGCCGATTGCCTTGGAGGAGGCAAGCCAACCGGCTTGGAGTGCTCGTGGCAGGTTGGGGGGGGTGAGGCTTGCTTGTGCTTCGGCCAGTGCCCGCCAGGTGGTGGATCGATCGTCACGGGCGGCAATGGCGCGTTCAAAGGCAGCGACTGCTTTGGCGGGGTCATGGTTGGCCAGTGCGAGGTTGGCTTGGCGCACGGCTTCGTCGCGCACGGTTTGTTGGTCAGCCTTGGGCGATCCTCTGGTGGTGGTCGCCTGAAGAGCATTCACATAGCTTGCCGCATCGGCAGCAAGACCTGGCCACTCTGGGGCATCACAGAGCGCGTTTTCTGACCAGAAAAAAAGCGCAACGATGGACAAAACCACAAGCATCGCCACACGTTTCGCAAACCGTTTTGCAAACAAGGGGTTCATGAGTAGCCTCTCGTGACGGGAGTGCCAGAGTATCTCTAATCATGGCAGATTTCAGCGGTTTGGGAAACCTGTGTAACCTGTGTAAACGGTAAGAAGGTTTGAACGCATCTAGCCGTGGTGTTCCCGACTCAGGGTGGAGGGGATACCTACCTGGCGCAAGCGTTCCTGCACTTGGCTCGCTTGTCCCATATCCTGGAAAGGCCCTAGGCGAACTTTGTGCCACACCTCCGAGGGATCCGCCCCCACCATCCTCTGAATGGTGGAGGTAATCCCCATCAAAGCAAGGCGTGCTCGCAAACGATCTGCGTCTTGTGACGTCCGAAACGCACCCGCCTGCAGCATATACACCACGCCCGCTATCGACGGTGGTGATCCTTTGGAGGGTGTGCTCGCAGCCGCTGGACTCGCAACCGTTGGGTTAACAGTCACAGGGTTCACAGTCACAGGGTTCACAGCCACTGGAGGAACCTTTTGGGCCGCTTCTTGTGTACGTGGCTTAGGGGGATCTTTGGGGGGGGTGGGCTTGGTTGCCTCAGCGCCCACTGCGTGCGATCCCTCTTTGCCTATCGGTTTGGAAGCCTCCACGCTCTGAGGGTCTCCCACTTTCATCCCCGGCAACATCCTATAAAAATCAAAAGAAGTGCTCGTAGCACTGACTGTGTTCGGCGTCGGTTCGGATTTTGCCGCAGATCCATCGGTCGCAGAAGCAGGTTTGTTGTTTGCAGGTTTGGCATGTTCTTTGGTGGGTGCGGCAACCACCGACCCCTCCGCATGGTGGTGCGCAGCACCCCACGTATAATACCCCACAACCCCAACAACACTCAGGATTACGCCGATGACAACCCATTTGCCACCCGAGGGCGAATCTTTCTTGGGGGGAAAAACCGCACCGGGTTTGTAATCGGGAGGGGGAGTCTTTTTACGCGATTTTTTTGGCATGGTCACATGTGATCAGGGGCAGAAACCCCGATGATCCTCAATCCATTGGAAAGAATCTGGCGTGCTGCCTCAACCAAGGCAAGACGGGCGCTACGCAAATCGGCATCCTCCACGAGGAAGGGATGTGCATTGTAGTAGGTATGAAAATCGGTCGCGAGTTCGCGCAGATAATGGGCAAGCAGGTGTGGCGCATACGCAAGGGCGGCCGCTTCCAGGGTTTCTGGGTAGCGGGATAGGGTGGTCATCAGGGCCTGTTCGTGGCTTTCTGTGAGGCGTTCGAGGGTAGCAGTACTCCGATCCCAGGAGAGACCCTTTTCGGCCAAGGCCCGAAAGACGCTACAGATGCGTGCATGGGCATACTGGCAATAATACACAGGGTTATCATTGGACTGTGACTTGGCCAGATCCAGATCAAAATCCATATGCTGCTCAGCAGATCGAAGGACATAAAAAAACCGTGCTGCGTCTTTGCCGACCTCTCTGCGCAATTCGCGTAGGGTCACAAACTCGCCACTGCGGGTGGACATCTGCATGCGTGTTCCGTTCCGGTACAGAATGGCAAACTGTACGAGCAACACACGTAGCTTGTTTGCATCGGCACCGAGTGCAGTCAGTGCTGCCTTGATGCGCGGCACATACCCATGGTGATCGGCACCCCAAATGTCTACCACCCATTCAAAACCGCGTTCGAGCTTTTCCATGTGGTAGGCAATGTCGGAGGCAAAATAAGTCGGTTGCCCATTTTCGCGCACCACCACCCGATCTTTTTCGTCGCCAAAAGCCGTCGATCGAAACCACCACGCCCCTTCTTGGAGATACAAGTGGCCGCCTGCTTTGAGACGATCAATGGCCTCGTTTACTTTGCCGCGTTCGGTCAACGATCGTTCGGAGTACCATTCCTCGTACTGTACGCCGAAGTGTCCAAGATCCGATTGAATATCCTCTAAGATGGCATGTAATCCCAGATCGAACACGGTACGGTAGCGTTTTGCCCCCAGGAGTTCTTTGGCACGACCAATGAGGCCATCGATATGCGCTTCTTTATCGCCGGTTAAGCCCGTACCTGCTGCTTGTTCTTCCGTGGTTGGGGCATCTTCAGGCACAGCTTCCAAGACGGACGCTGCGGCAATACGCAGTCCTTCCCCAAGGGTACGGTGCAGGGTCGCGGCAATGTCCCACAGATAATTGCCCTGGTAGCCATTGGAAGGAAAACGAAAAACCTCTCCACACAACTCCAAGTAGCGCAACCAAATGCTCGTGGCCAGGATGTCCATCTGGCGACCCGCATCGTTGACGTAATACTCTCGGTGTACCCGAAAACCCACCGCTGCCAAAAGCTCCGCCACCACCGATCCATAGGCCGCACCGCGCCCGTGTCCTACGTGCAACGGCCCCGTCGGATTGGCAGACACAAACTCTACCTGCACCCGTCGATCCCCACCCAGGGTCGAACACCCAAAGCGATCACCATCAGCCAAGACCTGTTGAATGACCCTATGATAGGCATCCGGTGCAAGAAAAAAGTTGAGAAAACCAGGCCCAGCCACCTCAACCCGATCGATGCTGGGATCGGAGGGGAGGCGCATACGCAATGCCTCTGCGAGTTCACGGGGTTTGCGTCTAGCTGACTTTGCGAGTGCTAAAGCAACCGTGCTCGCAAAGTCTCCGTGTAGGCGATCACGGGTACGCTCGACCACGGCGGTCGGCAACGCCGCGTCGGTGGTCAACCAACCGTCTTTGTTGAGCTGGAGCAACGCCGCTGCCAGCAGGGTTTCAAGTGTGCGTTTCAAAGGATTGTCCAACAAGAGTATGCAAGAAACTAGGGGTCTGGATCCATGCTGTCGGTCTGCGGGATGGTGCATAATAAACCAATCCACACAGCTACACGGGAGAGAAAACACGAACACCGCCCGTCCACCAGAAAAAACAGCGGGAGCGGCACTCATCACCGCGATGTTGGTCATGGCCCTGGTGAGCATAGTAGCCTGGGATTTGGCGGCACGCCAGCAGATTGACATCCGCCGCACGAGCAACCTGCTCGGCCATGATCAAGCCTTGCTCTACGCGGAGGGTATGGAAGCTTGGGCGGGGCAGATTCTTGCGCGTGATGCGGCAAGCGGTTCGGTGGACTATCTGGGACAGGATTGGTCACAACACCTTCCGCCGTTGCCAGTCGATGGGGGTCTCTTGACGGGGGAGTTGGTCGATCAACAGGGACTGTACAACGTGAACAATCTACTCAATGGAGGGACAATCGATCCCGCTGAGCAGGCGCGTTTCCGACGCTTGTTGGCAGCTTTGGAATTGCCAGTGGATCTTGCCGACGCTGTGGCCGATTGGCTGGATTCCGATCAGGATCGGCGGTTTCCCGGGGGGGGCGAAGACCAGGAGTATTTGGCTGCTACCCCCCCCTATCGAGCAGCCAATGCGCAAATCCGCAGTGTGACAGAGCTACGCTTGATCCAGGGTTTCACGGCGGACTATTATCGGCGCATTGCACCCTTTGTGACAGCTCTTCCTGAACGCACGCCTATCAATGTCAATACGGCACCCTTGCCTGTACTGGTGGCACTGGTGCCTGGTTTGCGCCTTAACGATGCAGAAGCCTTGGTCGAAGGACGAGGTCTGCGGGGCTATCGGGATGTGGCAAATTTTGCGCAACAGCCGTCTTTGATCGCCCATGTTGCGGATCTTGGCATGGGTACGGGTATCTCGGTAGGGAGCCATTACTTTCTGGCCCATGGACGTGTCATCCTTGGGTCTCTTTCGTTGGAGTTTTACAGCCTATTGTCCCGTTCCCAAGCCCAGGTTTCCCTGGTGCGGCGAATCCAAGGGACGTTATAGAGCTAGACCACCATAAGGTAACGTGATGGGTACCAATCGCAGAATTTTTCTAAAGAATACGCTACTGACCACTTTGGTGGGGCTTGTGACGAGCAGTAGCCTGCTGAAGTGGGGTATGGCTTTGGCGAACACTTGGCCCGCCGATCTTTTTAATGCCAAAACTGTTCGTGACGCCCTCGGCGGTCACGAAGGCAGCGCATCGAGTGATATCGTCCTCAAAGCGAACGAACCCGCCGAAAATGGCGCTGTGGTACAGGTGACGGTCGAAAGTGCGTTGCCTGGCATCGAGTCGATTGCACTGCTCGTGAAGGATAATCCGCACCCACTGTCTGCGGTGTTTCTTCTGGGGCCTGGTGTGCAGGCGAATATCACCACCCGTATTAAAATGTCCAGAACCTCCGAGGTCATTGCCGTGGCGAAAGTAGGCGACCAGTATTTCTCTACCACCAAGGAAGTGCAAGTCATCGTGGGTGGGTGTGGTGAATAATCCAGAACCATTTCTCTCTTTGCAAGGATTCCAGTAACCATGGCCAGCAATACCATAAAAATGGTTGTCAAACTGCATGGAACCGTTGCCAGCATCGCGGCAATTATGAACCATCCGATGGAAACTGGTTTCCGGAAAGATCCCAAGACCGCCACCATCGTCCCTGCCCACTTTATCGAAGAAGTCGTTTGTACGCTGAACGGTACTACGATCCTGACTGCGCTTTGGAGTGGTGCTGTATCGAAGCATCCGTACTTGTCGTTCCATGTGCAGGACGCGAAAGCGGGCGATGTTGTTGCTCTACAATGGAGGGACAACACTGGGGACACGGATGCCATTGAAACCAAAATCGTTGGGTGAAAGAGTCTAAGGAACGCGCAAGGTGATGGGATTCTAGCAAGAGTCCAATGGGCGTGGTTTGCATAGTCTGCTGTTGATACTAGGTGCTTGCCAGATATTCCATTTCTTTCGCCCACCCTGTGTACTGACGCTGATACTCGATCAATGCGGGAATATCGGCAGTCTTGGTCGCATATTCAGTGAATACGGAGAGTTGCTGTGTAGCTAGGCTCTTTGCGTCCAACGACCGAATCGCTGTTACAAAGGACGACAGGCTGGTGATCACAGTGCCGCCGGATTGTTGCATAACGGTACCGAGACTGTCGACGATCCAAGGCATGTATTTTAGTACATACTCGGCGTAGAGGCGCATGATGGGTGCTTGTTCGAGCAACGCTTGGCGTTCATGGTCGAAATCGGTACGATCGACAATACTCTTGTTACGATACACAATCGGTGCGCTTGTGGAGGTATCGCATGCCCACCCCTTGCGGAGCACCAATTGTTCCGATTGATCCTGCTCCTCGCGGTAGGGATAAAACGGCATCGTTCGGCAACGCAGGGGCTTTTGTTCATGAATACGACATTGACCCTCTGCAGTCAATTCCGGACAGGAAAACGATGGCGGAAGATAAGCGGTCGGCACAAGGATGACGGCAATCTGCTTGCGGTTGCGCAATCGGAGCGTTATTCCAAATCGTGCACTCACAGCGAATGCTCTGCTACCGTAGGGTACTGGTGTCCAAACGATGGCCAGCGGAAAACGCCCCGCATGGTGCAATGCATCCTTCAGCGTCAAAGGTAACCAGCCAAAGCAACATTTTCCACATGCGATGCAGTTGAAATGCCGTTCCGTTTTCGTCCCCATACGTTTCTCAGGTACCACAGCATTTCTTGTATTTCTTTCCTGAGCCGCAGGAACAGGGTTCGTTGCGACCTTTTTTGATGACCTGGCGCGGGGGAGGTTTGGCACTGACTTTGCCTCCCTCATAAAGCCAGCCTCCTTCGACACGTCGGAAACGCGCTGTTTCGTATTGCGTCAATTCCTGACCGTTATGGAGGAATCGGATCGTAAATTCGACGCTGCCAGCGTCTTCCTGTTCGCTGGTGTGCAGAATCTCCAAGCCACGCCATTCAACACTCGCAAAGGTACGTTCCGCCTCTGCTCGGTTAAAATCATCGCGAATCTCGGGAACATGGGTACGTTCAATATGGTCGAGTTTTCCGAGCACAAATGCGGTATAGCGTGACCGCATCAATGCCTCAGGAGTGTGCGCGGCAGATCCGTTGAGGAGGGGGCCACAGCACTCCTCCAGGTCGCTGGTGGATCCACAAGGGCAGAGGGTCATAGCGTTCTCCGTTTGGTTTCATTAAAAGGGGACACAGAGCGCACGGCACACCGCATCCTATGCAACATCCCTAGGTAGAAGCCTCTAACATACGTTGCAACGCCACACGAGCCTGATCGGCAATCGGGGCGGGTACCTGAATGCAATTGACGACTTGACCGGCGACCAAGTTTTCCAAGCACCACAACAGATGTTGTGGGTCAATGCGAAACATGGTGGAGCACTGGCATTGAATAGGGGACATAAAGTGGACGGATTTGTCTTGTGACAGACACTGTTCGTGGAGTCGATTCACGAGGTTGAGTTCTGTCCCCACCAACCAACGGGTACCCGGCGGAGAGGCAAAAACAGTACGAATGATGTATTCCGTAGACCCCACTGCATCGGACTGTTGACAGACCTCAAAAGAGCACTCTGGGTGCGAGATGACTTTGCCTTCTGGATAGCGCCTACGGAAAGCTTCGATATGCTCTGTCCGAAAGAGTTGATGCACGGCGCAAAAACCTTTCCATAGCAAAATGCGGGCACGGCGCAAGGTTGATTCTTCTAGCCCGCCGAAGGGCAGTTCTGGATCCCATACGGCGATCTCGTCTAGGGGCACACCCATCCGATAGGCCGTGTTGCGACCGAGGTGCTGGTCGGGGAAAAACAAGATTTTTTCCCGTTGCGCGAAGGCCCACGCCAAGATCGAGTGGGCATTGCCAGAAGTGCATACAATACCACCGTGACGTCCGCAAAAAGCCTTCAAATCGGCCGCAGAATTGATGTAGGTGATGGGCGTGACTTGCTCCTCTGGATCTAGGACGGTAGCGAGTTCCTGCCAGGCCCGTTCGACCCGAGGAACGTCGGCCATGTCCGCCATGGAACAACCCGCCTCTAGATCCGGCAGGATAGATATCTGCTCGGGACGAGAAAGGATGTCTGCCACTTCGGCCATAAAATGCACGCCGCAAAAAACAATGTAGCGTGCCTGAGACGCCGCCGCTTGTCGCGAGAGTTTGAGCGAATCGCCAGAAACATCGGCATGCCGAAAGACCTCCTCTCGCTGGTAGTGATGGCCTAGAATGATTAGGTCTTCCCCCAAAGTGCGCTTGGCAGCAACAATGCGCTCCTCACAAGCAGCATCGTCAAGAGCTTGGTAGGCTTGGAAGGGTCTTGGACTCAACATGGTTTCTTCCGTTCTGAAGGGGTGGGGTGGTTTTGACACGACTGCAGAATCATTTAATAATCGTCCGTTGTGTCGCCCTCTTGTGGGGCGCTACCCTGGAGGGAGTGATGAATCTACACGAGTACCAGTCGAAACAATTGTTCCGGGAATACGGTTTGCCGGTTCCCGCCGGTGCTCCAGCACGCACGCCCGAAGAGGCCCGTGCTGCAGCACTGCAAATCAATAGCAACGGTTGGATGGTCAAGGCCCAGGTTCATGCGGGTGGACGCGGCAAGGCCGGTGGGGTCAAGCGTGCCGACAGCGTTGAAGCCGTCGAAGCCGCTGCCCTGGCGTTGTTGGGTACACGTCTCGTGACCCACCAAACCGGCCCTACAGGACTGCCGATCGACACCGTACTCATCGAAGGTACTCACACAGTTGCCCGCGAATTGTACTTGAGCATCCTCACCAACCGCGCACGCGAACGCCTAGTATTCATGGTCTGTGCGGCCGGTGGGATGGACATCGAGGAAGTCGCAGCCCATCGGCCCCAGGATCTTCTCACTTTGGAGATCAACCCTGTTGCAGGACTGCAAGCCTACCAGTGTCGACGTGCTGCCTTCAAACTGGGTCTTTCTGGTGCACAGGTCGGCCAACTCACCACCATCATGGAAGGATTGTACCGCTTATTTGTCGAACGCGATCTGAGTTTGGCCGAGGTCAATCCGTTGGCCGTGACCGCAAGCGGCGATTTGCTTGCCCTCGATGGCAAGGTCAATATCGATGACAACGCCCTGTATCGCCAGAAAATGCTGGACACCTGGCGCGATACCGGCCAAGAAGACCCAACCGAGGTCGCCGCACGTGTGCACGATCTCAGTTATGTGAGCATGGACGGAGACATTGCGTGCCTCGTCAACGGTGCAGGATTGGCCATGGCCACGATGGATCTCATCCAACTCTACGGCGGCACGCCCGCGAATTTTCTGGATGTGGGCGGTACAGCCACGGCGGGACGGGTGGCCGAAGCGTTTAAGCTCATCCTTTCGCAGGGGAGTGTACGCGCCATCCTAGTCAACATCTTTGGGGGCATTGTACGCTGTGACCTCATTGCCGAGGGTATCATCCAAGCGGTGAAAGAAATCGGTGTACGGGTGCCGGTGGTGGTGCGTCTCGAAGGCACCAATGTGGATCGGGGCCGTGCCCTGCTCGACAACAGCGGACTCTCTCTCATTGCCACTGACGATCTCACCGAAGCGGCAGAAAAAGTCATTGCCGCAAGCCGCGCCGATCAGGTAAGGACGTAAACCCATGAGTATCTTGATAGACAAAAACACCAAAGTCATCTGCCAAGGCTTCACGGGCAAGCATGGTACTTTTCACTCAGAACAAGCGATCGCCTACGGTACGAACCTGGTCGGTGGTGTGACCCCCGGCAAGGGTGGCCAGACCCACCTAGAGCGGCCCGTTTTTGATACCTGTCATGATGCTGTGGCGGCCACGGGAGCAGATGCCACAATGATCTACGTGCCTGCACCGTATGCTGCCGATTCTATTCTAGAGGCGGCGGATGCAGGCATTCGGGTGGTGATCTGCATCACCGAGGGCATTCCGGTGCGGGACATGTTGCGCGTCAAGGCGGCCTTGGCGGGGAGCGATGTGCGCCTGATCGGGCCGAATTGTCCTGGGGTGATCACGCCAGGTGCTTGCAAAATCGGTATCATGCCAGGCTTTATTCACCAGCCCGGCGTCATTGGCATTGTATCTCGGTCGGGTACACTGACCTACGAGGCCGTTCGCCAAACCACACGTGCGGGCTTGGGACAAAGCACCTGTGTGGGCATGGGCGGAGATCCCATCCATGGTTTGGGTTTCGTCGATTGCCTGGCCTTGTTTGAAGCGGATCCTGCGACCCGAGGGGTGCTGATGGTCGGCGAGATCGGCGGCACCGACGAGGAGGCTGCTGCAGCGTTTATCGCTTCTTCCATGACCAAACCCGTTGCGGCTTACATTGCAGGCGTTACCGCCCCGCCAGGAAAGCGCATGGGACATGCAGGGGCCATTGTGAGTGGTGGCGCGGGGACTGCGCTCGGTAAGATCGCCGCCCTGGAACGTGCGGGTGTCGTGGTCGCACGTTCTCCCGCCAAAATGGGCGAGGCCATCCTCAGTCGTTTGGGCTAATTACCATCCCTGATGGTACCCTCCCCTCTCCGAGACACGTCGGAGAGGGTGGGTTGGTCTAGATGGACGCCCTAGTGACGCAGTGACGCAGTGACGCAGTGACGCAGGGTATAATTCCCCTCAGAATATCCTACAAGCGGCTTGTGCTTCTGTTCGTGACTGACTAGAATCGTGCGCTTTACTGAGTGCCTTGCTATCCTCTACCTTTTTTTTCTAGGTGAGTTCAGCTCCTTGCCTCCCGCGTGGCGGGCGGCTGTCTATTTCCTCTCGTCGTTCATGAGGCACGGCGGTTTGCCAGAGATGCGCGAATCGTTGCCCCACTCTCGGCGGTGAGCCATCCGAAAGGAGTGCTATGCGTCATTATGAAGTGGTTTTTTTGGTGCATCCCGACCAAAGCGAACAAGTGCCTGCCATGATTGACCGCTATCGTCAGACGGTCGAGACCCACCAAGGGTGTATCCACCGTTTGGAAGACTGGGGCCGTCGCCAGTTGGCTTATCCTATCGCCAAAGTGCACAAAGCACATTATGTGCTGATGAACATTGAGTGTGGCCAAACGGTGATCGAAGAACTAGAAAACGCCTTTCGTTTTAATGATGCCGTGTTGCGTAGCATGATCATGAAACGGAAAGATGCCGTTGTCGAACCTTCCCCGCTCGCCAAACAGCGCGAGGAAAAAACCGACGAACCCCGTCGCGAAAATCGCATGCCATCCTTCGATCTCTGATCGCAGTTGGCTTTCAAACAACAGAACCGTTGGATACCCTTCGAGGGAGGCATACAGTGTCTCGTTTTTTCCGCCGAAAAAAATATTGCCGTTTTACTGCTGAGGGCATCAAAGAAATTGATTATAAAGACCTCGCAACCCTGAAGAATTATATTACCGAGACCGGTAAAATTGTTCCGAGTCGTATCACCGGAACCAAAGTACGCTACCAGCGTCAATTGGCGAGTGCTGTAAAACGCGCACGCTTTCTTGCCCTGTTGCCCTACACCGATCGCCATTAGAGACCCCTGACGATGGAAGTCATTCTGCTTGAAAAACTGAAACACTTGGGAGCCTTGGGGTCGCGGGTCAAGGTCAAACCAGGGTATGCACGCAATTTCTTGATACCTCAGGGCAAAGCAACCCCCGCCACCGCAAACAATCTAGCCGCTTTTGAGGCACGACGCGCAGAGTTGGAACGTACCGAGCGCGATGTACTCGATGCCGCCAAACGCCGCAGGGAAGAGATTGCTGCTTTGGGTGTCGTCGTGGTGCGGCAGCGTGCAGGTGCCGAAGGACGGTTGTTTGGATCGGTCGGTGCCGCCGATGTCGCGTTTGCATTGACGGATGCCGGTGTCAAGGTCAACAAATCCGAGGTGCGGATGCCGAACGGATCGCTACGCACCGTCGGCGATCATTCGGTGCACCTCCATCTTCATGCCGAGGTTGATGCGAGCGTAACCGTTTCGGTGGTTGCCGAAGCAGCGTAAACGCCACCCCCAAGGAACGATCGTCTATACACAACGGATGTGACGCACACGCGCTTGTCCATGTCACAACCTTGGACTGGCGCGTGTTTTGTTCGCTGGTTGGCAGAGCATTGCGTTCCCAACGCAGTCTCTCCTTCACCTGTTGTCTACACCATGTCCGAGTTGAACAGACGCACCCCAGAAGCCTTTGATGCGGCTACGGAGGCATTGCGTATTCCACCGCACTCCCAAGAGGCCGAACAATCGGTGCTCGGTGGATTGATGCTCGACAATTCTGTGTGGGATCAAGTGGCGGATCAAATCGTGGAGGACGATTTTTATCGGCGCGATCATCGGCTGATTTTTCGTGCGATCACCCAACTGGCCGCAAAAGACACACCGTTTGACGTCATCACGCTCTCAGAATGGCTAGAATCTCGTGCTGAATTGTCCAACATCGGTGGCCTTACCTACCTTGCCACTCTGGCCAAAAACACTCCCAGTGCCGCCAACATTCGCGCCTATGCCAACATTGTTCGAGAACGATCGGTACTGCGTGCGCTGATTCGCATTGGCACAGACATTGCCGCTTCTGGCTACCAGACCGAGGGACGCACAGTTACCGAATTGCTTGACCGCGCCGAGCGGTTGGTCTTTGAAATTGCAGAACGTGGCAACCGATCGGTACAAGGTTTTCAGAGTATCCACAGTCTTTCGGTCAAAGTCATTGATCGAATCGACCTGCTGTTCAACCAGAAAACACCCGTCACAGGTCTGTCTATGGGGTACAAAGACCTGGATGACATGACCTCCGGCTTACAACCTTCCGACCTTGTCATTGTTGCTGGACGACCCGCCATGGGCAAGACCAGCTTTGCCATGAACATTGCCGAACACGTTGCCATCAAAGAAAAAAAAGTGGTGGCGGTCTTTAGCATGGAAATGCCAGGAGAGCAACTCGCCATGCGCCTGGTGTCCTCCCTCGGACACGTTGATCAGCATCGCGTCCGTACTGGGAAACTAGAACACGACGATTGGCCTAGACTTTCCTCTTCCTTGGCGCTCTTGACCGAGGCACCCATGTACATAGACGATAGCCCAGCACTCGCACCTACTGAATTGCGTGCACGCTGTCGGCGCATGAAACGAGAACGGGGCTTAGATTTGGTGATCGTTGATTATCTACAGCTCATGCAGATTCCAGGAAACCGCGAGAACCGAACCACCGAGATTTCAGAAATCTCACGATCACTCAAAGCCTTGGCAAAAGAGTTCCGTGTGCCTGTGATTGCACTCTCTCAGTTGAACCGTGGCCTAGAACAACGCCCCAACAAACGGCCCATGATGTCGGATCTGCGAGAGTCCGGTGCCATCGAACAAGATGCCGATTTGATTATGTTTATCTATCGTGATGAAATCTACAATGAAACGAGCCAAGACAAAGGCGTTGCCGAAGTAATCATCGGAAAACAGCGCAATGGGCCTATTGGGACTGTGCGTCTTACTTTCCTTGGCCCCTACACCCGCTTTGTGAACTTCGCCCCCACCATCCACACGGTGGATCGTCGTCCTTAGAGGATGCTTGATGCTGCCCTCCAAACGGGAGGCTATCCTTTCTAGCGGAGAAAGAGCAGTACGAACAGTGGATTAATGCAGCATCCGCAACATGGCGGCCAAGAGCACGACACCAGCAGCCATCATGAGACCGAGTTTGACGATCAACCTCAGGTCGCGCTTTTCGAGGTTGTTTTCTAAGCGTTCAATGTCGGCTTTGAGTGCACGCATGTCAGCCTTGGTACTGGCTTCTAGGCGTTCCATATCCGCCTTGATGCTGGCTTCCAAACGGGATGCTATCCTTTCTAGGGGAGACAGAACCACCTGGGGTGCGAGGTGGGTGTCCAAGGGTGGGTGGGGAATATCCAGCAGTGCCGAGACCTCCGATCCGATCTGGGCATCGGATGTACCCGTGTTGTTCAGAGGATCCACATGCCTCGAAGTACCAAACCTGGCCCTGCCCATGACACCTCTCCGCGCAACCCGACGAACAGCTTACCCGCTCTTGACTCCCAGTGCTATGGCGGTGGCGCTCGCACAGTTTGAGAATCGTTCAGTTGAGAGAGTAGTTGGTCACGCAGTCTGTGTGCGTGAGCAAGTTCGTTTGCTAGGTGACGCTGCCCCCCGTCTACGAGGCGTTGACGAATCGCGATGCCCTGATCGTAGAGCGCCACCGCCTCGGTCAGTTGGCCCATATTCTTGAGCACAATCGCCTTGTTCATGAGGGCCTTGGCAAGGTCGTTTTCTAGTTCCCGCCGCCCCTCCTGCTCCACGAGGCACTGAAAAATCGCGATGCCCTGATCGTAGAGCGCCACCGCCTCGGTCAGTTGGCCCATACTGTTGAGACTACTCGC
>CAIJYR010000032.1 GCA_903824965.1 uncultured Thiotrichales bacterium | reverse complement strand
CAATAGATTGATTACTATAAGGCTACATTAATCCATTACCACTTGTAAGGATTCTGAATGTGGTCATAGGTGGCAACTTGGGTTAGATAAGATGCCCAGTCAAATCCAGTACCCTGATCGGTAATCCGGAACTGTAGCGTATTTTCAGTGCGTTTGACATGGATGACAACGTATTTGTCTTTATATTCAGACATGGTTTGACGGCGTTCTATTTCTGATTCCCATGTATTATGCAATTTGAAATCCGACTTTTCCTCATAAGTAATCCCAAGCGAACCATGCTCAACCGCGTTGACGATCAGTTCTTCTAGGCCAATATAACCCGTTTGTGGATTTGGGCATAACGCTGATAACAGATGCGTTACTGCTAGAGCATCTTGCAGTGTCCTGATCTTAAAAAGAGCTTCTTCCAAGGACTGTAATGCGAACAATGGTTTTGTATCTTGCTGCATTTTATAGGGATAGGGCGTGTCCTCTACTGCAGATCGGGTGATTGCTAGAAGCATGTTGGTATTGATAGGCTTGGTGATATAATAGAACGCACCTGACTCAATACCCCTCTTAACCTGTTCTTGGCTATCATTGCTGGTGACAAAAATAACAGGAATATGTTTTGTTCTCTCGTCTGCTTTTAAGTACTGACAAACCTCATACCCATCCATTTCAGGCATGACAACATCCAAGAGCACAACATCGGGTTGTTCTGAGGATGCAATGTCAAGAGCGTCTAATCCGTTGGTTGCCACAAGGACATGATAATCGTGCTGCAAAATGATTGCAAGCAACTCGATATTGCTGGCAATGTCGTCGACAATGAGGACTTTTTGTTGGCAATGCGTGCTCGTCACGTTTTTGTCCCCTGTAGATCAATGAAAAGTTTGTTTGCCATGATGCTCAGTATAGCATGCGCATGTTTAAACTCGATTCGCTGAATGCACTCTTCTAAGTGTTGCAATTCATTGTGCACATCAATGGGCGCACGAAGCAAAGAAGGCTTTAGGTTCTCAAAGACTGCACGGGCCTTGTATGCTTTTTGTGTAAGCAGCGCAGACAATTCGATCATCTGTGTAGAAACCTCTTTAAGGTCGAATGGTTGCTCGTCTTGAGAAGGCTTGCTTTCCGCAGCGGAAACGGTTGCGTGTGTTTGTGCCTCTGCTTGTTGCACATGGTTCATTGATCCGACAGAGGCGATCACCTCGTTTAGGGCGTGCTCAAAGGGAACAAACGCGGTAAGCCTTTCTGCCGGTGACGACAGTAAACATTGTTCCAAAGCAGCCGCTGCATCGAACAATCGTGTTGCCGCCATATTCCCGGCCAGCCCTTTGATGGTGTGAGAAAGGATTGTGGCATTTTCTATATCGTTTTTTCTCTTGCCGAGGAGCAAGGTACGCATCTGTTCACCCGAGGTGGCAAAATCTCGATGAAAAGCAGACAACAGAGAATGGTACAAGTCACTGTTGCCATTCAGCCGATCTAGTGCAATCTCTATATGGATGCCTGTCAGTTTCGTAGGAAGGATGCGCAACGTCTCAGTGCTTGGACGCTGATCGCCTGATGAGCAAAAAGCGAGACCCAGCCCCTCACGGGGAAGGATCCATTTGATCAACTTGGCGTAGAGATCCGATCGAGTGATTGGTTTCGCTATATGATCATTCATCCCAGTGCGCAAGCATTTTTCGCGATCCCCGACCATCGCATTGGCCGTCATCGCAAGAATGGGTAGCCTCTGAGACTTTGGATCTTTTCGTATTTGGCGAGTCGCCTGATAACCGTCCATCTGTGGCATATGAATATCCATGAGCACAACGTCATACCTTTCTTGCGTAACCTGAATGGCGGCTTCTATCCCATTGTTCGCTATATCCACAGAAAGACCAATTTTCTCTAGGATCTCTACGGCCACCTGCTGGTTGATGACATTGTCCTCCGCCAAAAGGACACGTGCGCCACCAATACGTTCCGCGATCTCTGTTGGATTGATTCGCTCCATGCGGTGATCGCCTATAGAATGCGTCACTTCCTTACCAAAAATATCCATCATCGTGTCGAACAGAAGCGAACAACCCACTGGTTTTGTAAGATAGCCATTCACACCAACGCTGTCTCCGATCGTGTACAATTCCTCGTCTGGATCGGAATTTACCAAAAGCACCACTTTCGGAGCCAATACAACAGGAAGCACTTCCCTGATCCGTCTTATGGTCTCTATGCCGTTCGTTCCGCAGAGAAAATGATCCATGAACAGCAATTGGTAGGGTACGCCTTCTGTGACGCCGCTCTTGATTGCATGAATCGCCTGATGCTCTGTGCTGACGGCTGTGACCACGCATTGGAACACCCGCAATATTCTTTCCAAAGCATTTCTTGCAGCATCATTGTCCTCTACGACCAGCACCTTGAGTCGAGCCATTTCCTCAGGGGGTATTAGATCATGTACCTCGGTGTCGACGCGCCTCTGCATGTCTACAGTAAAGAAAAAGGTGCTCCCCTGTCCTGGTTGTGATCGAACCCACATCCTGCCGCCCATCAGTCCAACCAGTTTGTTGCTAATGGCAAGGCCAAGGCCCGTACCACCGAATCTTCTTGTGATAGAGGTATCCGCCTGCATAAAGGGCGTAAAGATTTCTTTTAGAGCCTCCTCGGTCATACCAAAACCAGTATCGCGTACTGAAAACTCCAGGGTCATCTGCTGGAGAGATTCGTGCGTGGTTCTAACTTGTACCTCCACCTCGCCTTTTTCAGTGAACTTGATCGCATTGCCAAGCAAATTCATAAGAACCTGCTCTAAGCGTAATGGATCACCATACAGCCGATAGCCGCATTCCTGTGACATACACAAAACCAATTCAAGGCTTTTTTCAATACATTTTTCCCTAAAAGTATTGCCGAGGCTTGAAAAAACGTCCCTAAGAAAGAATTCTGACATCTCGAAGGCTACTTTGCCTGCCTCAATCTTAGAAAAGTCTAAGATGTCATTGATGAGACGCAACAGAGATCTGGATGACGCGATGATCTTTACGAGGTAGCTTCGCAACTTTTGTGACATTTCCTGATCGAGCGCAAGCTCTGTAAGACCCACGATCGCATTCATGGGGGTTCTGATCTCATGACT
>CAIJYR010000031.1 GCA_903824965.1 uncultured Thiotrichales bacterium | reverse complement strand
CCAGTGCTGGTTTTGAATTAAAAGCATTTCTGTTTGTCCTGGCTCACAGCTTTCAATTCGCAGCCTGAAATATCATATTTCTTATGCGGTCTTCGTCGCCTGATAGGTGGCAACTTGGGTTAAAAGTAAGAGCACCCGGTATGTTTGGCGAATGGGTCGAATCAAACAACGGTGTGCTAAAGATGTCGCAGTACGATCACATCACCCAAGTATATATAAAAAAGCCGCTAAGTCAGCGTTGGCATACCCTTGGAGATGGATCGGGCGTTGTACGGCGAGATATTTATTCCGCATTTCTCGCTCGCTGCGTACTGGGAAACACGCATCACCCATCCCGCATGGAAGAAATGTGGGCGGCTCAGAAACCTACGCTGTTACAAGCGGGGTGGCTGTGTCATGAACCCGCGAAGATTGAACCTTTAGGTACAATCACGGTGTAGTAGACCGTCAGAGTAGGTCGTTTGTAACAGAGGAATTGCCATCGGTTACGGCCAGGAGGTTGTAGCAGAAATGCGAGAGCCTGGAGACCCCGATGGGTTCATCCTTGAAACCCCAGGGCGTAGCCATGGGGTGGTTTAGTATTGGGAACCTTTCATGCGCATCTGTCACTTGATCACCCGGCTAATTCGAGGGGGAGCAGACGAAAACACCCTCCTGTCGTGCAACCACCAAGCACGCAGGGGACACCAGGTACATCTGATCTACGGTGCAGAATACAGTAACGAGATGGTCAATCGTATTGACCCAAACATTGTCCAACACACCCTACCCACGTTGGTTCGCAAGCCAGCTCCGATGCAGGATCTACGGGCCGTGTATCAGCTCACACAGTTGTTCCGCCGTGTAAAACCTGCCATTGTCCATACCCATACCAGCAAAGCAGGTATTGTGGGACGCATTGCCGCACGAAGGGCGCTCATCCCTGGTATTGTCCATGGTGTGCATACCTTGCCGTTTACCCACGGCCAATGGTGGGAACGCTTTCTCTATACCCGATTCGAACGCTACGTGGCATCGTGGACCTCGGTTTTTGTCGATGTGGGGGAAGATATCCGTGATCAATGTCTTGCTGCTGGCATTGGCCACCACAATAACCATTTTATAGTACGCAGCGGCATGGACATTGATCGGTTTTGCCGCACGGCCACCCGTCCTGATTGGCGTGTAGTATTGGCCGGACATACGGTTGTGCCGAAAAACCCCCGGTTTCTGGTTTTGGTCTCTCGGCTGGACGACGTAAAACGTCCCCACGCATTCCTGCCGATTTTTGCAGCACTCAGCCAGAGGGTACCTGATGCTGTTTTGCTACTGGTCGGCGAAGGGCCGCGCAAAGACGACATCAATACACAAATCGATGCTCTTAGGTTGCACGGCCGCGTCGTAATGACAGGGTTTCGGGAAGACCTCGAACGGTTGCTGGCCATTTCTTCCCTTGGCCTCTTGGTATCCCTCCGTGAAGGACTGCCCAGGGCGCTTGTGCAATATACAATCGCGGGACTTCCTAGCGTCGCTACCCACACCCCTGGCGCACAAGAGGCCGTTCAGCATGGAACCACCGGCTACTTAGTCCCCATCGATGACCTTTGGGCCATGATGGAGCCGCTTACTGCCTTGCTAACCAACGAAACGCAACGTCAGGCAATGGCAACCACCTGTCGAAACCAAGATTTTACACCGTGGGGCATCGATTGCATGATCGAACAACTGGAGGCACTCTATCGCAGGGTTTGTGACTGAGTCTTGATATTGTGGCTTCGGTTCCGCTGTGCCTATCGTTGTGCATGGTCTATCATAGTGGGTCTTCACCCTTCACACAGAGAAAGTTCTGCATGCCCAAACTCAAACTCGGCATTCCCAAAGGCAGCTTAGAGGAAGCCACCCTGTCGCTGTTCGATCAGGCGGGTTGGAATATCAGTACCCGTTCGCGCAATTATTTCCCCTCGGTCAACGACTCCGATTTGTCCTGTGCCTTGGTACGCCCACAAGAAATGGGGCCTTACATCGCACAGGGCACTTTGGATCTCGGTCTGACTGGCCTAGACTGGATTGTAGAGACCGAAGCCGATGTCGTGCCGGTATGCGATCTGGTCTATTCTAAAAGCTCGGACGCAGGTGCTCGTTGGGTCTTAGTGGTCGCACAAGACTCTCCCATACAATCCGTTGCCGATCTCCATGGCAAGAAAGTGGCCACCGAGTTGGTTGGGTTCACGCGGCGTTATTTGGCGGCACAGGGGGTGGATGCCACTGTGGAGTTTTCGTGGGGTGCCACTGAAGCCAAAGTGGTCGAGGGACTCGTGGATGCAGCGGTAGAAATCACGGAGACGGGCAGCACCATCCGTGCCCACGGGCTACGCATCGTCTGCGATTTGCTGCACACCCATACGCAACTCATCGCAAACCGCGCAGCCTTAGCCGATCCCTGGAAGAAGGCCAAAATCGATCAAATTGCCCTCCTGCTCCAAGCGGCCTTGGCAGCACGCCACAAGGTCATGCTCAAAATGAACATTCCCAACGACCGCATGGAAGCCATCGTGTCGTTGCTGCCGAGTCTGCACGCCCCCACGGTAAGTCCCCTCTATGGCAGTGGTTGGTTGGCGGTAGAAACAGTCGTGGATCGCAGTCTGGTACGTACGCTAATCCCTACCTTGGTGGCAGCAGGCGCACAGGGTATCTTGGAGTATGAACTGCGCAAATTGGTCTCCACGACCCCCTGAGGGGCGATCCATCAGGCGTCTATTCGGTTTGTCGGCAACGAACGTGAACGTAAGGTGAAGGTGACGCATGAGTCTGAAACCCTGGCGTGAACTGGTCTCACCACACCGCGATGTGTTAGAAGGTATCTTCCGGCAATCGGAGTTTACCGTTGACATAGCGGCTGTGCATCGGGGGGAGAGCACCCGAGAATATCAGGAGGCAGCGGCCTTTTTCGACCGTACTTTCCTCACGGAGGGGATGCGGTGGTTGATCACACAAGTGGCCCTCTGTCTCACGGATCAGGGTGGTGAGCCTGTCATTCAGATTCAGTCTCCTCCAGGGGGGGGAAAGACACACAGCTTACTCGCTGCCTACCACCTGATCACGCGCCAGTGTCCCCTGGGCGAACTGATCGGGATTCCTGACCTGCTCGACTCTGTGGGCGGTGGCGATGTGCCCCAGGCCCGTGTGGTCGTACTGGATGGGGTAGCCCATTCCCCTACGCAGCACTGGAAACACGAACAGCGCATTGTCCGAACACTGTGGGGTGAGTTCGCTTGGCAGTTGGGCGGAGAAACGGCCTTTGCGCGTGTCTTGGACGCAGATGCGACCGGAACCTCCCCAAGCAAGGGCATTCTCGAAGAATTTCTGGAAACGTATGCGCCCTGTGTGATACTACTGGATGATTTTCTTTCCTATGTCCAACAGATCCCGGAGGGACAGACCCTGAGTGGGGGCAGCTACGAGAGCAATCTTTCTTTCGTGCAGTCTCTGGCCGAGGTCGTCAAACGAGTACCAACCACCATGCTGGTGGCCTCCCTCCCACAACCTCGGGAAGGGATGGGCCAGGTGCGTGAGCTGGCGGCCCTCCATGCCATGGACAAGGTGTTTCAGCGCACCAAATCTGCCTGGAGACCACCGTTCGCAGAAGAGCTGGTTGGGATTGTTGGCTGCCGTCTGTTCGATCCGGTACGCGATCCGCTGGCCCAAGAGACCGTGTGTCGCGCTTTCACAAAACTCTATGAAGACGAGGCCGCGAGACTCCCAACCGAGATCCAAGAGGGGCGTTACCTCGATCGGTTGATCCGTACCTATCCCCTCCATCCTGAATGGTTCGATCGGATGAGCGGAGATTGGATGACCGTTGCAGATTTTCCGTACCTCCGTGGCATGCTCAAATGCACGGCGCAGATTCTCTTTCGACTCTGGAAGAACAATAACCGTGATTTGTTGATCTTGCCAGGCAGTCTACCTCTCTACGATGCCTGTAGCCGCGATGCCCTCACGCGTTACTTATCTCCTGGTTGGGATGTCTTGATCCATCACGACATTGACGGTGATGGTGCCGTCACAGACACGGTAGACCATCACGATCCACGTTTTGGCCTGGTGAACGCCGCCCACCGTGTGGCGCGGAGTGTTTTTTGGGGCAGTGCCCCTTTGGGTGCCTCGCGGGGGTTGGAGCACACTCGCATTCTGCTCGGTTGTCTACAACCAGGACAAACGGCGTCGATCTACCTGGAAGCACTCGTGCAATGGATGGAACGCACACGCTACCTCGGTCGTTCGAGTGAAAAACTCCAAGACGACACTTGTTTCTGGTTTGAGCTGCCGACCACCCTGCATCCGGTACCTAGGCAGCAAACGCCCCCTACGTTCCATGCGCCCAATACGCGGGTGGTATCGCCCAGTGCAACGGACACGTCCTTGCGGGCCACCATTGAGATCCCTGCTGCGACGATTGTACAACTGGCGAGTGTACTGGCTTCGGATGCGCGTGCAACCGTTCAGCTCACCGTCGAACTCTCTATAGTCCCTTCAAACGATCCCTCCTAAAAATCCCGCATGGTTTATCCCATGACCATCGCACCGTTGTAGAGGCCATGGACCAAGACGGGTGCAAGCAACCAACGGCTCTTGTGGTAAACCACGGCGGTGATGCAGCCTACTGCAAAAACAGGCAACACCGAAAGGGTTGGGTGGATCAGCGCAAAGACCGCAGCACTCGCAGGAACCGCCCACCGGAGGGGAATCGTTGCCTTGAGACCCTGGAAAAGAAGGCCTCGAAAGAGGAACTCTTCCGCAAGCGGTGCCGCAAAGACAGCCAGCACGAA
The DNA here is from genome assembly GCA_903824965.1 of uncultured Thiotrichales bacterium. Classification (GTDB taxonomy): domain Bacteria; phylum Pseudomonadota; class Gammaproteobacteria; order CAIRSR01; family CAIRSR01; genus CAIRSR01. The sequence goes on along the minus strand of CAIJYR010000031.1, from coordinate 7,548 downwards.
CAGGACACCCCACGGCAACTGCATCAGCGCATGGGAGGCATCCTGGGTCAAGAGCGGAAAATACGAGAGAAAATAAGTATAGAGTTCGCCGATCAAGGCGGCCAAGAGACCACCCGCCCACCCCAAGATCAGGTTACGCAACAGTGTTCGACGTACCCCCTCTCGCGGAACGAGACCGGTACTGTGCAGAATGTCGCGGAATTGATTGCGCCAGAAGAGCCACAGGGTACTCAATACGGTGATCACCCCCGCCCCAGCAAAAGAAATGAGTACCATCAGGGAGCGCGGGGTGTCGATCCAAAGGAGGAATAGACCAATGAGGCTTTGCAAGAACATAAAGGCCATGGCTGCCAAAGCACCATGGGTCAAATCGATCCGAGGGGGGGGGTTGTCAATGGGATCGAGTAGCCAGGGCAGGCGTTCTTCGAGGCGCTGCCAGAGCGCATAGGCAAAGACTGCGCAGAGCATGATCCAGGCGAGTCGCCCATGTACAGTCGCGGTGTAAATCGCCTGTGCGTGCATCGTCATGATCATCATGAGCGCCATCTGAATGCCTGCATCGTTGCGAAGGTGTGGATTCGCATCGTTTGGGTCGCTGCCTGCGGCACCGAGGCCAGCGGCAATGACGGCAAAAATCGGAATGCCGAGTAACACCATGATTGCATCTGCAAATCCGCTGCTTCCTGGCCACGGCGTCAGGGTCAGAACCGCAGCAAAGGCCGCAATGGTGTAGATCAGGGCGAGACCTGTCCAGAGCACGAGTTTTTGCTGCAAGAGCCGCAAGAGGGGTTGCGGTGCGGCAGTCATCAACCACAGTGCCGTACCCTCGGCGCTCAATACGGTGGTTGCGCTTGGCATCAGGAGGTACGCTGCGAGCACGTAGACGAGCGTACAGGCATGGCGAAAGCTGCCACGCACGGCTGCCACTAGCTCGGGTAGAAAGAAGAACTGCACGCCAATCATAATGACAGGCAACATCAATGTATTGAACAGAAAGGCACGATCTCGATACAACATGCGCAGATCCTTGCTGATCAGCGACAATGGCGTCCAGAGGGTAGATCGTTTGCGTGCCCAACTCAGGTGGGTAGGGCGTGTTCCCTGGAGGGTGCCAGGATCACTGACAAAGCCACCCCGTACCGCACGCACGGAGTAGAGTATCCCAAGGAGGATCACAGCGACCGAGAAGAGTGCGTTGAAAATGAGCCAGGGCACGATGCCCGCACCTGGGGTCAGCACGGCACGCAATGGCCACGCGATTGGCAAGTGCGCCCAAGGCAGCAGATCACGCCCCCAGAGAGACGCACCATGGTAGGTAATGACGAGATAGACCAAATAAAACATCAGGAGCGTGCTGATCAAGCGACAGGTGATTTGTACATCCTTTCGCCAGGTACGGCGAAGGTGTAAACGAATCGCGGTCTCCATGCCAAGACGTAGGCTTGCAAGCGCAACAGCCAGCGGAAGACAAACCGCAAAGGCGATGAAAGGCGCAGCCCACCCATGATCCCCCGCCAAGGCACACAACACCATGAACGGTAGGATACAAACCCAAAACACGGGTTTGAGCGTGTATTCAATGATCGTGGCCAGGAACAAAAGCCGCGCCGGTATGGGGAGGCTGATAAGCCAGAGAGTCCCTGCATCGAGACGGCCAATTTCCTGGGTGGGTTGTCCCAGAGCGCCGGTGACAATGGCCATGAGCATCAAGAAGAGGGCAATGCTTGTGAAAGTCACCAACCGTTCATATTGGACAGGATAGACAGCCTTCGCATCCGGCAAAGCATCCATCAGGGATTCGGAAGGTGTGAAAGCCTGGTTGCCACGCTCGACCCAATGATGACTGATGGCGTTGGTGGTGGGTGTCTGCTGTTCGGCGGGTAGGGAGACGATCAAAGGATCGTTTGCAATCATAGCGTCGGCAGTTTCGCGTGCATCGCTGCGTTTTTGTTCGGATTGTTTTTGCAATGCGGAGAGTTGTTCGAGCGTGCTTGGTTGCAGGGATCGTTCTAGGGAGAGTGAACCGAGAAACAGAGATTCCAACAATACCGTCTGCCAGAGAGAAAGAAGCACGAAAAAAGCAAGTACAAGCCCTGTTTTCAGTTTTTTGCGTGGGGTTGGAGGACGGCTGCCCGTGGCGTTGGCGCGACGATCGGCCAACATTTCCTCACGCGTGCGGTTTGTGACGAGCAATTGATTGAACCAACGGCGTACCCCACGGAGTACCGAAAGGCCAATGATTAACCGCAACACCATCCAATCGGAAGGGGGGAGGGGGCCAATGCTCATTCCGTGTTTGCCTCCTCGGTGGTGAGTGCAAAAAAGACTTGTTCCAGGGTGCCACCGTCAGAGACGTGTTCGCGTAATTCGTCAATGCGGCCTGCAGTGACCAAGCGACCGTGGGCGATAATGGCCGCACGGTGGCAGAGGCGCTCCGCCTGATCGAGGAGGTGGGTACTGAAGAGAATGGCCGTACCGGCGGCGGCTTGCTCTGCGAGCAGTGCGAGCAAAGTGCGCGAGGCCATGGGATCGAGTCCGTTCGCAGGTTCATCCAGGATCAACAAACGAGGGCGGTGCAAAAGTGCCAAAGCAAGCCCCAATTTTTTTTTCATTCCCTTGGAATAATTCACGGCATAGTCGTCGATGGCTTCAGCGATCTTTAAGCGTTCGACCCAGTAGGCGGCGGTTTCCGCGATCTCCGTTGCCTCCATACCATGCAAGCCTCCCACGAAGCGTAAGAGTTCGCGGCCCGTCAGGTATTCGTGAAAAACGGGTTCATCGGGCAGATATCCGGTGATGCGCATGGTTTTTGCGCGTTCCGCAAAACAGTCAAAGCCGCCGATATGGGCACTGCCTTGTGTGGGCCGTAGTTGGCCGGTCAACATACGCAACGTAGTGGTTTTACCGGCACCGTTGGGGCCGAGCAGTGCCACGATCTCGCCTGCTTGTACAGAGAGATCAATCCCTGCAACAGCAACCACCTGGCCATAATGGCGTGTGAGCTTGGTGAGTTGAACGAGTGCTTCCGTCATCAATGTCCCCGAGGAAACCCCGTCAAGCGGGGAGGAAAGGAGACGGTTTGGCGTAGCTACTGTTGTAACGGAGCCGATGCAACAGACCGTTTCGTGGGGTGGTTGTAGGGTTCCGTGTCTGCTTCAGCGAGGCTATCCAAGGAGATGGCTTGCTGATTGCGAGTCAGGCACAAACCGCATGAACAGGTTTGGATAAGTCCTGAAGAACGGTAGTGTAGTGCTTTTTCTGGTAGTTTTGTTGAAACCTACCAAACGGGGGAAGGCAGCATTGTCTACATCGACGAGAGTGGTTTCGCTCACGACATGCCGCGACGACATGGTTACACAGCGTACGCAGCGATAGGGCAGCGTTGCTATGGGTCGCATAACGGGCATGCCAAGGGTCGTACCAACGCCATTGGCGCTCTGATTGGAAAACTTCTTCTAACGGTTGGGTTATTCGAGACCAATCTCAATGCCGATGCCTTCCACCAATGGGCAGTGCAAAATTTGTTGCCCAAGCTGCCTCCGAAAAGCGTCGTCGTGATCGACAATGCCACCTTTCACAAACGCACTGATATCCGGTTAGCCATCTCAGATGCAGCGCACACCCTCGATTTCTTACCAGCCTAGTCACAGGGTATCTGAGCAGCTTTTGTCAGGCTGTGTGGCGGGTGCGCGATCTTCTTGTTGTCCTAAAGACGCATACAGCAGGCCAATAAAATAAGCATAAAAATGTCCATCATGAAAATCAAAGAGCAGTGAGTTCAGCAAAGACCCTGTCACAATGGTCAACAACACGCCCTGTGCTACCCGATCTTTCCTTCCTGGGAGGGTTGCAGCCAAACGCCACTGCTGCACTAACATATACAAGAATACCCCCAAACCCAGAAACCCAATCTGCGTGCCCAGGGCAAAATACTCATTATGAGGGTTTTCCGTGTGGGTTTCTTGTGCTGACACCCGTCGGTTGTATTCGCCCCTGAAACTCCCTGTTCCTCCCCCCAGAAGCGGGTAGGTGATCATGATCTCCAAACTGTGTTTATAGAACTGAACCCGTTGACCAAAAGAAGTCTCCGTCGGATCTCCCGTGGAATATTTGTTGACCTCACTGACCGTATCTGTTACACGCGAATGAAAGGCTTTGGAAAATTGAAACGCAAACACACTGATCGTACCAAGAAACAACAGCGCAGCGAAAACGCCTCGCCATTTCCATCGTTGGTATAACGCGAAGATGCTCAGTGCAGCCAGTACAACCCAACCTGTTCTCCCAGGCGTTAGAAACAATACATCGCTCACGGCAAACAGTACCACCAACCCATAGGCTCGATACTGCCATCGCGTCAAGACAGGCTCGTATTGCCACATCCTTTGGAGTACCCAATAGGCTGTAAAAGCCATCAAGATGTTGTGCGTGATATGTCCCATGGCATTGCGGGGCGCATAAGGGCCGACGCCTCCCGACCACCACCAGTCAAGGGCGTATCCATAGCGTTGTACCAAGGTGAAGAGCATGGTCCCGACAAAGGCATACTCAGCCCAACGTCTCCAACGATAATCTTGTAATAACGTGATGATCACAGCGATGATTAGTAATTTGCGGTATCTCCACCACATTTCCAGCGCATCGTGCCAAGATTGTGAACCATGCAACATCCCCAATCCAATCACTCCCCACAGCACCAAGGCGACTACTGCAACGGGGTTGGTCAGGATGATCTGCACTTTTTCTCGCAGGTTTTTGGCATCATGCGCAGCCAGCATCCAGAACAACAGCATGAGTCCAGAGGTGATACTGACAGCAGGTGTATTGAGCGGGATCGCAATCCCCATCGCAAGCACGAGATAACGTGCTATTTCATCAAAACGTTCGGACATGCTCAGTTTCACCACGCACACGGGTAAGGGGCTTTGCAGCATGATTTTAGGGTATTCCCATCCACGGCAAAAGGTCTGATCGCGAGATGCGTATGATCCCATACCGCTCTGCTTTTTCAACCGCGCTGCCCGTGAATCCCTTGCCGTTGGTCACTGCGTACAGCGTAGCGTCCGGCATGTCGTATGCCTTTCTAGCACGTAGCAGATCGTCGATGGCTTTGGCATCACAACGCCCGCCGTTCTCACGGTGTTTGATCTGAAAGATGGCGGTTCGTCCTGCCGGGTCGGTGAGGATAGCATCCGCTCCGCCGTCTCCCGTCACTGGGGTTCTGTTGCCCTTCCACCCCTGGGAGAGCAAGTGCTGTAGCACCCATTATTCAAACTGTCTAGGGGTCATCCGATCGAGTTCGTGTAGGGTTTGAACAGGTTCTTGCATGTCTTGCTGTTTCACGCGAATGCTTGCGCCCATGGTTGCTCTGAACAGTGCACCCGGGTCGTCGACTGAAACGGGCGGAACGAGGACATTCCGGCAGAGCGCACGCTTACGTTGTAGCAGACCGTCCAAAATCAGATCAAAACTGGATTCGCGAATGTCCGGATCGGGGTGGATCGCCATTGGGTAGTAAACATGAACGGTCTTGTCCTGCCCGATGCGATAGACACGATCAGTACATTGGTCTTCGACTGCCGGGTTCCACCACCGACTAAGATGAATGACATGGCAAGCGGCTGTGAGGGTCAACCCCACACCGCCTGCCTTTGGGGACAAAATCATGACATCAAATGCGCCGCGCTCCTTCTGAAACTGATCCACCCACTGCTTGCGCTTATCGCCCGGGATACCGCCATTAATCAGCATGGGTTGCTTCGCAAGATGAAATGCCCGCTGAAGCATCACAGCAAGCCAGTCTTGCATGGCAAGATCCTCTAGAAAAATGAGAACCTTTTCTTTCTTGACCGCAATCTCTTTGAGTATCTCGAATGTCAGTGCCAACCGTGCCGACCAGTCGATGTACTCCCTATCCTTCATGTTTCGCCCCTGCTCCGGTAATATCGGGTGCAAAGAGATCCCGCGCAATTGGTGCAACGTACTGAGCACGGCACCCGCTGTATTGGCCATCCGCCCTTGTGCAACCGCATTCGTATAGTCTTTCGCTTGTTGAAGCGGCATCGTTTTCTGGAGAGCGTGCGCTTGTTTCTCTGGAAGACCTTTCAAGCGGTCTGCTTTCATTCTGCGGAGCATGACAGGGGGTCTTGTGCCATCTGCATCGGTTGGTGGGACACCAAGCATCTTCTCGTGTAGTTCTACCAGGATATCATGGTCGCTTGTGTTGTAGCGTTTCGAGAACTCCTTTCCTGGCAGTAGGTAGTTGGGATAGGCAACATCCATAATAGCCCACAGGTCTTCTACGCAGTTCTCAATGGGTGTACCCGTCATTGCAACGATAAACTCTGCATGCATCGCCTTCGCAGCTCGCGACCACTGAGACACGGGATTCTTGAGTTTCTGGACTTCATCATACACAATGGCCGCAAACGGTATAGGCGCGAAACTGAGATGGTAGTCTCTGAGTGTATCGTAGGTCGTCAATATCCAGTCTGCCGCCTTGATTTGTTCTTTATCCAGCGTTGCGCTACCCGTTTCTATATCGTTTTTCGTGGCGTGTACGTTGCGTAGTTTTTTGGTTTCGGTGCCGTACATTTTAAGAAGACGCCCAAGCCCTGGGTGTTGCAGGTGCATTTCGTGCTCGTCTTGCCAATTCTTGAGCAAGCCCGTGGGTGCGACAATCAACACGGGGCTATGCGGCATCCTTAAGGAGCGTCGCGTCTCTATCAGCCACAACAAAAAGGTGAGTGCCTGAAGGCTTTTGCCTAGACCCATGTCATCAGCCAGCAAAACGCCTGGGTATCCAACACACCAGCATTCCTCCAGCCAGGCAAGTCCTTCCTCTTGGTGTTTTTTCAGTGCTGTGTTGAGGCCAAAGGGTATCGAGTATTGGAGCGCCGCACGCCGATGGATCGTGGGTTGCAAACTGACAGTATCAAGGTTCTCGTGGACGATGAGAAAATGCTTACTGTTCCCATCACTGGTTCCCGTGTTGTCGTTCGGTGCGGGTATTCCGGTAACTGGCTTGACCAGACCGAGGAGGTCATCAAAGACAGCAAGCGTTTCCGAGGTTGCTGAAATCTGCTGTCCACCTCCTATATCGACGGTTTCCTGGCCATTGTCTATTGCCTCCTTGATTTTCTTCCGAGCGTTCTCGACACCCTCGGCATTCATTTCGACGCGCATATCGCCGATCATGATTCCGAAGGTTTCGGGTAGCCACTGGTTCGGAATCCGTTTGATCCAAGGCAACACGATGGGCTGCCACAACCCCAAATCGATTACTCGTGCAGAATACTCCTCGGTTGGGATGAACATTCGCTCAATGACGGACTCGTCGAATTGTTCTGCGAGCGCCTGCTTCAGATACACTTGCGGGTTTTTGGCAAACGTGCGGCGTGTTTCAGCATCCGAGGAGCACATGGAGCGAAGCGTAGTGCGACGAGCCCCGCGTAGCCGTGAGGGCCGTACGTTTTGTCGATGTCCGCAGCCGTATCGCGGGCTGAGACAAAACGTAAGGCAACCGAGCACGGCGTAAAGCCATTTGTG
>CAIJYR010000030.1 GCA_903824965.1 uncultured Thiotrichales bacterium | reverse complement strand
GGGGGCCGTTAGCACAAGCAGCTCTGCGCTTTGCCGCAAGTGATTGCGCCACGGCTGCTTGATAATCGGAACTGGCGCTATTGCGTGACAATTCGCGACTGATGGTTGACTTGCTTCGGCAGAGGAGACCCGCAAGTGCCATGATGCTCTTGCCTGCTTTCTTGAGGATCGAATTTGGTCTCTCTCACTTGTGCTGAGATGTGTGTAGCTCATCTGTCAACTCCAACTTAGTGCTTGGGCAGGCAAGATGCCAACAAATATACGCTATCTGGCACACCCAACCAACTGTTTCATCAGAAGTTGCACTTCAAGCTTGAATCCGCCTCATGAACAATAGACACCGTTAATCGCAATGGTAATTGGAACGAATACTGCTTTTTGCGATATAGTGCGTGTTAGCAAATAATTTCTAATCGGGAAAGCGACCAATTACCTTGCTGTATTTACGTATTTTGCGTGATTTCATTGCCGTACCAGCGTTGCGGGTTGTCCTTGCCTTGGCGGTGCTGACGGGTGCGCTGATCGTGTGCGATTGGTTGTTCCCTGTGCCCATGGATCGTTTGCACGATCTCTCGGTCACGGTCACGGATCGTACTGGGATGCCGCTTTGCATGTTTACGAACGGATCCGGCACATGGCGTTTGCCAGCCACCTTCGGTGAGGTCGATCCTCTCTATGCGAGTCTGTTGTTGGCGTATGAGGATCGGCGCTTCTTCTCGCACGGTGGCGTGGACGTTCGTGCGGTGTTACGAGCCGTAGGGCAAAATCTGCGTGCGGGGCATGTCGTATCGGGGGCGTCCACCCTGACCATGCAGGTGGCTCGTTTGCTCGAACCCCATCGGCGCTCGGTGTTGGGCAAATTCCTCGAAATGCTACGGGCCATGCAACTGGAAAGGCACTACAGCAAGGAAGCCATCCTGGAGATGTACTGGACGCTGGCCCCTTTTGGTGGCTCGGTTGAGGGTGCGCGAGCGGCCGCGTGGACGTATTTTGGCAAGTCGCCCCGTGGGATAAGCCCACCCGAAGCGGCCTTGCTGGTGGCCTTGCCCCAAGCTCCAGGACGTCTACGACCCGATCGTGCCCCCGAAAGAGCGCGATCCGCCCGCGACAAGGTCTTGGATCGGGCCGTGTCTGAAGGGACACTCAGCGCCCGTTTGGCCATGGAAGCCAAGGCCGAACCGATACCCACCCACCTGCATCCCTTTCCGAGACACGCATACCACCTGGCGGCGTGGTTGCGCAAACGCCATCCTGGGGCCACGACTCTCGCCAGTACGGTGGATCCGGCCCTGCAATATCCAATCGAAGACTTCGCTCGTCGCGTACGCATGGGATTGGTCGAACATGGAAGCCTTGCCCTGTTGCTGGTCGAGAACAAAGAGGGGAGGGTGGTGGCCTACCTCGGTGGGCCTGATTTTCTCGATGAACACCGCAACGGTTGGATTGACATGGTTCAGGCGTTTCGATCGCCTGGTTCGACCCTTAAACCATTCGTCTACGGGATGGGTTTCGAGGATCGGGTCATTCATCCAGAAACGCTCGTCGCAGATGTCTCTACCCGCTTTGGTGACTATGCCCCCTCCAATTTTGATCGCGGCTTCCACGGTGAAATGACGATCCGAGAGGCATTACAACAGTCACTTAACGTCCCTGCGGTGCTGGTGCTGGATCGGATTGGGCCTGTGCGCTTCACGGAGCGATTGCGCGGGGTGGGGATTCGGATGCGGTTTCCTGCCGGTTGTGCGGATCCTGGTCTTCCCGTGGCCTTAGGAGGGGTCTCGATGAACCTTTGGGATCTCACGAGGCTCTACCTTAGTCTCAGTGCTGCCCATGGCGGCGCGGTGCTTCCCTTGCGTATGGAACCAACGCCTCTGGATGAGGCAACACCCCCTGCACGCTTGTTGTCGATGGGTGCGGCGGCTACCGTCCGGCGGATCCTCCAAGGGACACCCCCCCCTCCAGGGCTTGTCCCTGCAGGAGAGGGCAGCCGACGCCCATCGATCGCTTTTAAAACGGGTACGAGCTACGGTTTTAGGGATGCCTGGGCCTTTGGCGTCAGTGCGGATCACACCGTTGGCGTGTGGGTCGGAAGGCCCGATGGCACCCCCAGCCCCGACCACTACGGTCGCAACACCGCAGCCCCCCTGCTCTACCAGGTTTTTGATCGCTTGGCCGAGGATCGGACCACCGAGGTTTCGGAACCCGCAGAAGGGGCACCCCCTCCCTTGTTGCGTCGAATCAAGGCTGGCGATTCTGATCGTCAACCGCTGACGTTGCCCGATCCGGATCCCGTGCGCTTCGTATTCCCCACGGAGGGCATCGTCCTGGAGCGAGAAGAAGACGATCGTACCCCCCTGATTTTCACGGCAGCGGGTGGGCGACGACCCCTGACTTGGGTCATCAACGGTCGCCCGCTGACCGTCACCGAAACCAAGCGTGAGACCACATGGGTTCCCGAAGGGCCTGGCTTCTCTCGCATGACGGTCATCGATGCAGAGGGCCGCAGTGCAAGCGTTCGCTTTCAAGTTAAATAATCGCCCTGCCCGTCAGACAGGGTACCAACCATATCTTAGAGCATGGAGAGACTCAAAGAACCGCCGGGCGATAAGACTGGAGGAGATCGAACAAGAAGTTTATTTTATTAAGAATTTTACACGGCTTCTATGTTTTTTTACGAAGTTTTATTACGTACATCTTTATGATAAACGGTAATTCACACACATCAGAACCAGTATATGGATCTCATCTACCTTATCGGTATTCTCTTGCTGTTCGCTTTAGTCATAGCCATGGCCATCGGTTGTGAGAAACTTGGAGGCACAAGATGAGCTTTTTCCTCATTATTAGTGCTATCGCAGCAGGTGGATTGCTAGTCTACTTGATCGCCGTATTGCTGCATCCGGAGTATTTTTCATGACCAGTCATGCGTGGTTTCTTCTGACAACTTATTTGCTTGTGCTACTGCTTGCGGCCTATCCGCTGGGTAATTATATTGCACAAGTTATAGAAGGATGCTCCATTTTTCCTTTGCGTTTCGGTGGTGCTGTGGAGTCTGTGCTGTACCGTCTTTGTGGAATAAGAAATGTCGAAGAAATGGGTTGGCTACAATACACTATTTCGATCTTAGTGTTCAACGTTCTGGGTGTGCTAGTCGTCTATTCATTACAACGACTGCAATTCTGGTTGCCTTTGAATCCACAGTCGATAACCAATGTAAGTCCTGATTCATCCTTCAATACGGCCATTAGTTTTGTCACCAATACCAATTGGCAAGGCTATTCTGGAGAATCAGCGATGGGCTATCTTACCCAAATGCTCGGTCTAGCAGTACAGAATTTCTTCTCTGCCGCTACGGGTATTGTCGTGGATATCGCTCTGATCCGTGGTTTTGCTCGGCATACGGTAAAAACCATCGGTAACGCATGGGTTGATCTCACGCGTATCATACTGTATGTGCTTTTACCAATTTCTCTCGTCTACACGGTGTTTTTGGTTAGCCAGGGTGTCATCCAGAATTTCAGTGCATACAAAGACGTGACAACGCTAGAGGTCACAACATACGATAACCCAAGTTGCCACCTATCAGGCGACGAAGACCGCATAAGAAATATGATATTTCAGGCTGCGAATTGAAAGCTGTGAGCCAGGACAAACAGAAATGCTTTTAATTCAAAACCAGCACT
>CAIJYR010000029.1 GCA_903824965.1 uncultured Thiotrichales bacterium | reverse complement strand
GCCTCGGTCAGTTGGCCCAACTGAGCGACCGAATTCGCCTAGTACATGAGGGCCATGGCAAGGTCGTTTTCTAGTTCCCGCTGCCCCTCCTGCTCCACGAGGCGCTTGTAAAGGACGATAGCCTGATCGTAGAGCGCCACCGCCTCGGTCAGTTGGCCCATCTGCTGGAGCGTATTCGCCTTGTTCATGAGGGCCATGGCAAGGTCGTTTTCTAGTTCCCGCCGCCCCTCCTGCTCCACGAGGCGCTTGTAGATGGTGATGGCACGGTCATACATCCTCAAGCAGCCAGAAGAATCCTCGAGATACGCATAGACAAGCGATTTCTGTATACAGAGATCCGCCAGTGGTTCTATCAACTCGCTACGGCCAGACTGCACCAACCGATCCAGGATTCGGTAGGCTTCGTTGTACAGGGCCAAATCAGCCGTGGCCTGTCCCTTGCGGCTGATTGCTTTGGTTGTGATCAAGCGATCTACCTCACCCAGATCGCGCACATCTGCAAGAAAAGCTATTTTCAACCAATCGAATGGATCATGCCATTGCACGTTTCCCACTCGTCGGTCGTGATCGTGCTGTAGGCGTTCGCTTGCCTTTGTGAAAGTTGGCTTCTCGCGGGGATAGGGTTGCCCACCACACAGACTCGGATACAGATCCACCAAGGCATCGGCCGCTTCTAGGAGACTAGGCCCGCGATCCGTTGGTTTCTCCTGGAAACAGCGGCGCAATATGTCGGCTACTGCATTGGGTAATTCTAGAATCCATCCGAATGCGTTCTGGATTGGGTTTGCCTGTAACGCTTCCAGCACCTCAAGCGCCTCGGGGCCGTTATAGGGGGGATCCTCTCCGTAAAACATGGCAAGCACACTGAGTCCCCAACTCCAAGTGTCCGTATGCCGAGTGATCCTTTCTCCTGGCCTGTCTGGAGACATAGGTAACAGGCTCCTTGCGCATTCCCGCCATTGCTCTGGACTGCAATAGGCATCGGTATGGCCCGCATAGGTGGCACCATGCGTCTTCTTGCCGTCCCCGTGGACAACCACTTTTGACGTGCTCCCCGCACGACGCACCCGCATCAATCCGAAGTCTGCCACCTTCAGCACGCCTTTGCCATCCAACAGGGCGTTGCCAGGCTTTACGTCCTGATGCACCTGCCCCAGTTCGTGCAGGGCGTGCAGACCCCAAGCGTATTGAATAGCCAGATCGAGCACCGTCTCCATGCGACTCAGGCGTTGCGCCCCCAGCAGTTTTTGCAGGGAACCGCCCTCCATATAGTCCGTGAAGATGACATGCTCTTCACCAATCGTGCGAAAAAAACGCAGCGGCAAAACATGAGGATGCTGCGGCAGATCCAGCCATACTTTCATCTCTCGCAAGAATGCAGCACGCGCTTCTTCTGTCTCAATATGGGTTCGCTTGGCAGCGTAACGCAATCCATTATGCTGATCGAGCACCAGGTACACCGTACCCGCACCACCTCGACCCAATTTTTTCTCAATCCGAAAGTTCCCTGAAACAATTTCTCCGACCTTCCAATTCACAGAGGCGTTCTTTTTGTCATCACTCATGCGTGTGCTCCGGTCGGAGAGGTTGAGTTTCTGTCTGTATATTTTGTTTACTTGTTGAAAAAAGATAAAACTTACTCCAACCATGGGAAGAAAGCAAGCCCTACGTCCATGAAGTCAAAAGATCAACCTCTCCCCCAGCCCCTCTCCGAATCTTCGGAGAGGGGTTTACGCTGAAAAGCAGCTACGTTGCCACGCTTTGGATCTTCGGAGGGGTGTTCGCAGCATCTACCGATAAAGACCGCTTTCTCGAATAATACGAAGCGTTGCGTCAGGAAGCAAAAAACGGGGACTGCGCCCTTCTGCCAACATTCGTCGAATGGCTGTGGCAGAGATGTCCAGTGCTGTTACCGGATAGGTCAGGATCACACCCGATGGTTTTTGTATCAAAGCCATCGCGCCCTCTCCTCGACGTTCTTGGAGCCACTCTGCCGCTTGTCCAACGGTGGGTATACTCCACCCAGGACGGTGAGCAACGACGATGTGAGCAAGTTCTAAAATGCGCTCCGGTTCTCGCCATCTCGGTAAACCAAGAAAAGCATCCGTACCCAGCAACAGACACAACGGGACGTTTCCCACTTCCGCCCGTAGTGAGGCAAGGGTGTCTACCGTGAAGGAGGGGCCAGCACGACACAACTCCCGATCATCCACCACAAGACCCTGCACGCCTGCCACCGCCTCTGCCAACAGACGCAGACGGTCTTGGGACGATGCTTGGGGTTTGTCTCTGAGGGGGGAGATACGGGCCGGAACCAAGCGAACCTCTTGCAAGCCAAGCCCTTCTTTTAGTTCCAACGCTGTGCGTAAGTGTCCAAAATGGATCGGATCGAAGGTTCCACCGTAGAGGCCAATGGGGGTACCATTCGTGCTGGTCATGCGGGTGTCTTCGCAGAAAGAAAGGGGGCACGATGGCGCATAGCAAGCGAGGCAAGGTGAATGGGACATTTTGAAATCATCGTTTTTAGCATGGCGACCTCTTGGGCAAGTGGTTTGAATACGTATGCGACCGTGTTCATGCTGGGCTACCTGCAACAGACGGGGGCGGTTGCGCTGCCACCTGATTTGGTGATGGTTGCAAACCCGCTGGTCATGTTTGCAGCAGGATCGATGTATATCGTTGAATTTTTTGCGGACAAGATCCCAGGGGTTGATACGGCCTGGGATACGATGCACACCTTTGTGCGGATTCCGGCAGGTGCGCTATTGGCTGCGGGTGCCTTTGGCGATGCCGGATCATCGGCACAACTTGTAGCCGCTCTCCTGGGAGGTGGTCTTGCCGCATCGACACACATCACCAAGGCCGGAACACGGGTATTGATCAACACCTCCCCAGAGCCATTTACCAATTGGGCAGCATCGATCAGCGAAGACGTCGCTGCCATCGGAGGGCTTTGGACGGCACTCCAGCATCCGTGGTTGTTTCTGGGGCTTTTGTTGATCTTTTTGCTCGCATTGGTTTGGTTGTTGCCGCGTTTGTGGCGTGCTTTGGGACGTATCTTTCGCACCCTGGGACGTTGGTTGGGTCTCGCAAAACCGCCACAACCGACGCAAAATCCTTCCAACCGCGAAAAAGACCCCTGAAGACACAAAGCCCACAGACCTACAGACAAGGAAGAGTCGATTGGGAAGGGAGCTTCTGCTACGCTATCTGACCACTACGTTACCCCTACCCTCTTGCTGTCGGAGTCTGAGAATCCATGGGATATCCACCATTACGGAGCAGCGTTCACGCGCTTCATGCGCCATTGTTGACCGATCTTCCTGCATTGGGCATGGATGCAGCCAGCATTGCCAGCGATTTTCGACACCACTTCGCTCATAACCTAGGCTGCGATCGGCATTGTACGGCAGTGCGCTACTACTACGATTCTTTGGTACTGACCTTGCGCGATCGGATTATGGAACGCTGGAAAAATACCCAGTACACCTATGAAGAAGCCGACAGCCGCTCTGTGTATTATCTGTCGATGGAGTTTCTCATGGGGAGGACGCTTGGGAATGCTGTCCTGAACCTTGGGCTGGTCGATGAGGTAGAACGGGCGATGACGAGCCTCGGTCTGATCATGGAGGAGATTGCCGAGAGCGAGCACGATGCTGGACTTGGGAACGGTGGTTTGGGCAGGCTGGCCGCCTGCTTCCTGGACTCCTGTGCGACGCTGCAACTACCGGTAGTAGGGTATGGCATTCGCTATGTCTACGGGATGTTTCGGCAACGGATCGAAAACGGCCGACAACTGGAAGAACCAGATCACTGGATGCGTCACGGCAATCCGTGGGAATTGAAGCGAGCTGAGTTCACCCAGCGCATCCGTTTCGGTGGCAGAAGTGAGGTCTCTCGTGACAGCAGTGGGCGCTTACAGGCGCATTGGGTAGACACCCAAGATGTGTTGGCGATACCGTATGATATTCCCATTCCCGGGTATCGAAACGGTACTGTGAACACGTTGCGCCTATGGTCAGCGGCAGCTACCGATGAGTTTGACTTAAGTGAATTTAACGCGGGATCGTATACGGAATCGGTACGTGAAAAAAATGTGGCTGAGCATATTACCATGGTGCTCTATCCGAATGATGCAAGCGAAAACGGAAAAGAATTGCGCCTGCGTCAGCAGTATTTCCTAGCATCGGCCAGTTTGCAAGATGTATTGCGCCAATGGGTACACTGGCATGGGCGAGATTTTAGTGAGTTTTCGGCCAAGAATTGTTTCCAATTGAATGATACCCACCCAAGCTGTGCTATCCCAGAATTGATGCGCTTGCTGATGGATGAGTATGATGTTGGCTGGGAAGAGGCGTGGGCCATCACAAGCCGTAGTATGGCCTACACCAACCATACGCTATTGCCCGAAGCCTTGGAGCGTTGGCCAGTGCGGATGTTTCGCCAGTTGTTGCCGCGTCTCTTGGATATTATCTTCGAGATCAATGCCCGCTTTCTGACGGAAGTTGCACAGCGTTGGCCTGGGGATATCGAACGGCAGCGTCGCATGTCCCTCATTGAAGAAACTCCTGTCCCCATGGTGCGGATGGCGTATCTTGCCATTGTGGGTAGTTTTTCCGTCAACGGTGTTGCGGAACTGCACTCACGTTTGTTAGCCTGTGGGTTACTGCGTGATTTCCATGATCTGTGGCCCCTCAAGTTTAACAACAAGACCAATGGTGTGACCCAACGGCGTTGGTTGGCTGGTTGCAATCCGCCCCTTGCGCAGCTGATTACCAACGCGATTGGGGAGGGTTGGGTCTCCGATTTGGATCGTCTTTCGATGCTTGCGCCGCTTGCGGAGAACGCTGATTTTCGTGCCCGCTGGCGTGCTGTCCGGCGGATTGGCAAAACGCGCCTTGCCCATCTCATTCAAACGGAGTGTCGCGTCTCGTTTGATACCAGTGCGCTATTCGATGTGCAGGTCAAGCGTATCCATGAATATAAACGCCAGTTGCTGAATTGCCTACACATCATCCATCTGTACGATCGCATCAAACGGGGTGATACCAGCGATTGGACGCCACGTTGTGTGCTTCTTGGTGGGAAAGCAGCGCCTGGTTATCGCATTGCCAAGCGTATTATTAAGCTTGTCAATAATATTGCAAAAGTGGTCAATGGTGATCCAGACGTGGGTGGATTGTTGCGGGTGGCTTTTCTACCCGATTATCGTGTTTCTGCCATGGAGGTCATTTGTCCTGGGACTGACCTTTCGGAACAGATATCCACAGCGGGTAAAGAAGCGTCAGGCACGGGGAACATGAAATTCATGATGAATGGTGCCTTAACCATTGGTACCCTGGATGGGGCTAACATCGAGATTCGAGCGGCAGTCGGTGCGGAAAACTTCTTTCTCTTTGGACTCACGGCCGAAGAGGTAGAGGAGCAACGTCATGCCTACCATCCTGACGCCATCATTGCCGCTGATGAAGATCTCTTTCGCGTGATAAAATTGCTAGAAAGTGGTCATTTTAGCCAATTTGAGCCTGGCATTTTTCAGGAAATCATAGATTCTCTGCGTAGCCCACACGATCCTTGGATGACCATTGCTGATTTCCGTGCTTTTGTCAATGCGCAACGGCAGGTTGCCACTGCCTACCGTGACCAGGATGCTTGGATACGCATGAGTATCTACAATACTGCTGCCAGTGGTCGATTCTCTACGGATCGTACCATTGCTGAGTATAATCGGGAGATATGGCGCCTTACACCGATTCCCGCACAGGGATCCAATACGCTCTAGGTCTGTTCAGCACAGCGCAGTTTTTCTGTGTTGTGCTGTTTGGATCGACGGTTGGTCGTGTACTCGCCTTTTGAGAGAAGGAGGGGGAAACCATGCTCGATGTGTTCAACGCTGCTGGTCAACGCGTACCCCTCGGAAAGGAGCTTGGTACTGGTGGTGAAGGTACGGTCTATGATGCACCGATGTACGGGCCGGATTTTGTTGCCAAGGTCTACCACCAGCCGTTGTCCCAAAATCGACGTTCCAAACTTTTGGCGATGGTCGAGGGAGGGAGTGACCGTCTTCGTAAAATTGCGGCGTGGCCCGTGGACACGATTCATTCGACAGCGCGGGGGTCGATGTGCGGTTTTATCATGCCAAAGGTCATTGGCTATGAGCCTATTCACCATCTTTATGGGCCTGGACACCGCAAGCAGCAATTTCCAAATGCGGATTGGGCCTTTCTGGTCAATGCTGCACGCAATGTGGCCGCAGCGTTTGATGTAATCCATTCACACCACCATGCCATCGGTGATGTGAATCAGAACAACATTGTGGTGGCACGCAACAGCATCGTCAAACTGATTGATTGCGATTCTTTCCAGATTACCACGACTGCCAAAGACTATTTGTGTGAGGTTGGCGTGGGTCATTTTACTCCGCCTGAATTGCAAGGGCGTTCTTTCAATGGGGTTCGCCGAGATCATAACCATGACAATTTTGGCTTAGCTGTTTTGATTTTTCACTTGTTGTTGATGGGACGTCATCCGTATTGTGGAGTTTATTCTGGCCCAGGAGAGATGCCCATCGAGAAAGCCATTCGAGAGTTCCGATTTGCCTTTGGCAGCCATGCAGCATCGAAGAAAATGGCAGCACCACCCAACAGTGTGCCCATCACAATGCTTCCCAGTCCCATTGTCTGGTTATTCGAGCGTGCCTTTTCTGAGGAAGGGGTGTACGATAACCACCGCCCTAGTGCAAAAGAGTGGCTGACGGCGCTGGAATCGTTAAAATCACGACTACAGACGTGTCATTACGTGGCAGGGCATCAATACTTCGACGCACTGGATCAGTGTCCTTGGTGCAAACTAGAACAACAATCCAAGATATTCTTTTTTAATACGAGCAGTGGTGCGGGTACCGCTACGATAGATTTTGACGCCATTAACCTAAAGATTGTGCGGATGTGGGAAGAAATCAGCGCCATTCCATCACCAGGGGCGGCCGTTTCCGTCAGTCCAGCGTCGTTACGGGTACATCCGACACCGCTACCCCGTGATCTGGGTGGCCCTTTCTCTTTGTTTAAGAATAAGCGTTATCGTACTGAGATCAAACGACGTGAAGCTGCGCTAGAAAAGGCACGCGAGGTTTTTAATACACGCATTGCACAATGGCGAGAAAAGGCCAGTGACGAGATTTTTAATAAAAAGTTTAGAGAGCTGTTCCACCTGCGCCTCGAATACGAGCAGCTTGTCCGAGATTTTGAAAGGGAGCGCGGGTATCTTCAGCACCAACAGGCTGAACCAATTATGCGTCTTATTAGAATTATTTTTAGAATCAAGTCTCCTACCCGATCCGCTGTGGATCAACGGGGCAACCCACTAAAAGAGAGCGTGATTTCCGACAATGGTAAAAGGGGTGGAAAACCCTCGAACGCCCATGAGGATACGGCTGATCTGGTGCGACGATTCACGCACCACCGTAACCAACTCGAAGTAACCTTAGAGGACGGTATCTCGCAGTTGCGAGAATTGCATGAACAGATTATTTTCGCTCGCCAAGCACTTTATCCGCTGCTGTTGGAGGCGACGCAGGCACTGGCACAAGCAGAAGCAGATATACGTCTGATTCGCGAATAATCAGGTCGATGCTCCACGAGGCACTGGTCAAGGGCAATGGCCTGATCATCAGGGAACTGACCCATACTATCGATCCCAACCCGACACAAAGGAAATCTCCAACGATTGCCCGGGATGGCAGGCTCCGCTATGCTGCAGACTCCCGCCTACCGATCTATTCACCCTATATTCACCACAGCACCCATGGCTATCATACCCACTCTGTTCACACAGATGGCCGAGTTAATTGCCCTGCCCTCTGTCAGTAGCGTCAGTCCTGAATACGATCAGGGCAATCTCGCAGTCGTGGAACGACTGGGGACATGGCTTGAAGACCTTGGCTTTGTTGTAGAATTGTTGCCCTTGTCCACACGACCTGGCAAAGCCAACCTGATCGCCACCCTGGGAGAGGGCACCGGAGGCTTGGTGCTGGCAGGTCATACCGATACGGTGCCGTACGATGCGGCCTTGTGGCGTTACGATCCGTTTCGTCTCACCGAAGCAGACGGTCGTCTCTACGGTCTTGGCACCTCCGACATGAAGGGCTTTTTCCCGCTCGTGATCGAAGCCGTGCGTCGTTTTCGCGCCAAAGATCTGACAGAACCCCTCATCGTGCTGGCCACCGCTGACGAGGAAAGCAGCATGGATGGTGCCAAAGAACTGGTCGAACTCGGACGGCCTCGTGCCCGCTATGCGATTATTGGTGAGCCGACAGGACTCGTTCCGGTACGGATGCACAAGGGCATCCTCATGGAAGGCATCCGTCTTGTGGGCCGATCGGGACACTCAAGTGATCCGTCCCTGGGCGTCAACGCCCTGGAAGGCATGACCCGCGTACTCCAGGCATTGTTGGTTTGGCGCGAGGAGCTGCAAGCTCGCTACCACAATCCTCAGTTCCATGTGCCGGTACCCACGCTCAACCTGGGGCATATCCACGGCGGAGACAACCCGAATCGCATTTGCGGCATGTGCGAACTACACATCGATTTGCGTCCGCTGCCTGGCATGGACTTAGAAGAACTCCGTTCAGCAATGCGTAAACGCTTGGCGGCGTCGCTCGTGAACAGTGGCTTAGAACTGGAGATATTTCCTTTGTTCTGCGGCACCCCAGCCCTCGAAACGCCCGCATCCTCTCCCGTGGTGCAGGTGGTGGAGGGGCTGACGGGCACCCGTGCAGGCGCGGTTGCCTTTGCCACCGAAGCCCCCTACCTACAACAACTGGGGGCGGATACCATCGCATTCGGCCCAGGCGACATCGCCCAAGCACACCAACCCAACGAGTACCTGGCCCACGATCGTTTACAACCTACGATCGATTGCCTTGCAGCGATCATTCAACGTTTCTGCGTCGCACCAAGCCCCGTAGAAAAATCAGCAAAAGGTTGATATTCTAATCTGCTTTGGCGTGCTGCCCTACCTCCCACTTCTGCGAAGAAGTACGTGTAGGGTCATTGCATACTCCCTGAGTTATTCACGTTTTTTCGGATACAGGAAACCGTATCCTTATCCTCCCCGCCCCAGGGCTGGGTTTCTCGGAGATACTGATGAAGCCGGACATTCACCCAAGCTACCAAGAAATTACCGTAACATGCAGTTGCACCAACCATTTTCAGACCCGTTCAACCATCGGCAAGAACCTCCAGGTGGAGGTCTGTTCGGCTTGTCATCCCTTTTATACCGGCGAGTTGCGTAGCCGCGTCCTCGATACGGCAGGACGTGTAGACCGATTCCGGCGCAAATACGGAAAGAGGTAGGGATCCTACATGCCTGAAGCACTGCGTCGGGCAGCACTCGCGTACCATGCAGAAGGCCGACCCGGAAAGATCGCGGTCGTTCCCACGAAGCCATGCGATACCCAGCGAGAGTTGGGTCTTGCCTATACCCCTGGCGTGGCTGCACCTGTACGCGAGATCGCTGCTGATCCAGAAGCCGCCTACCTCTATACGGCCAAACCTAACCTGGTTGCGGTCATCACGGATGGTACCGCAGTTCTTGGCCTTGGCAATGTCGGTGCCCTGGCCGGAAAGCCCGTGATGGAAGGAAAAGGCGTGCTGTTCAAACGTTTTGCCGACATTGACGTTTTTGATATTGAGGTCAATGCGTCGTCTCCAGAGCATTTTATTGACGTAGTCACGGCCATTGCCCCCACTTTCGGTGGCATTAACCTAGAAGACATTGCCGCACCGCAGTGTTTTGCGATCGAAGCCGAGCTGTCTCGTCGTTTGGACATCCCCGTTTTTCACGACGATCAACACGGTACGGCTATCATTGTCGCCGCAGGATTGCTCAACGCTCTGGAAATCCAGGGAAAACAGCTGGATGATGTTCGGATTGTCTGTCTTGGTGCCGGAGCTGCTGGGATCGCCTCCATGCGATTGCTCGTTGCCTTGGGTGCCGATCGCGAGAACATGCTGTTGGTAGACCGCCAAGGGGTGCTCCACGGAGGAAGCCCAAACCTGAATCCCTACAAGAGCGAGTTTATCTGCGAATGTCCTGAACGTACCCTGCGGGACTCCCTGGCCGGAGCCGATATATTCATTGGTGTATCGGCTGGCAATTTGGTGGATGGCTCGATGCTACGTGTCATGACACCGCGCCCGATTGTCTTTGCGCTTTCGAATCCTGACCCTGAAATCCACCCGAATGAAGCACATGCCGCACGCTCTGATTTGGTGATGGCTACGGGAAGAACCGATTTCCCGAACCAGGTCAACAATGTGCTTGGCTTTCCCTATATTTTTCGCGGTGCATTGGACGTGCGTGCTCGTCAGATCACCCGTTCTATGCACATTGCGGCTGTCCACGCGCTGTGCGCCCTAGCCCGTGCACCCGTGCCCTCTGAGGTATTGGATGCCTATGGTCTTCGAGAGATGGCGTTTGGACCCGACTACATCCTGCCCAAGCCGCTCGACCCGCGTCTGAAGACACACATCCCACCAGCAGTCGCTCAGGCGGCCATTGCAGCGGGGGTTGCGCGTCTTCCCTATCCTGCCCATTACCCCGCCCCTAATGATTGTTTGTGAGAGAGACCTATGCAAGGTACCCCCGTGTTCTACAAAGACATTGTTCCCCTGGATCGCAGCCGTCATGCGACCCTCTGTTTGATGCAGCGTGCCGATTATCGTTACGCAAGCGAGACCAATTCGATCTTTCTGGCTACGGTAGAGTTTTCGCAGGCTTGCAGGGAATATCCCATCGTTTTTGCCGACGATGGTAAGGTTGTTTTTCCCTTGGCGATTGTGGGATTGCGGGATGCGGAGAATGTATTCATTACACAAGAAGGCGCGTGGGACGCAACCTACGTTCCTGCCTATGTGCGTCGTTATCCGTTTATCCTGTCTACGCAACCCGATTCTGAGATTCTTACCGTTTGTGTCGATCGTTCTTACCCAAACCTGAACAATGAACAGCGCGGACAGGCTCTGTTTGAAGGGGGAACGGAAAGCGCCTTTCTGAAGGAATCGATCGAGTTCTTGCGTGATTTCCAGACCCAACACGCCCTGAGTGTCCAGATCGCAGGACGGCTCAAAGAATTGGGCATCCTGGAACCCATGCAGGCCAACGTAGAACTCAAAGCGGGGCCGCGCTTGAATCTCGGGGGGTTCTTTGTGGTCAACCGTCAGCGTTTGACCGAACTGCCGGACGAACAGTTGGTCGCGTTGGTACGGGATGGAAGCATGGGCTTGATCTATTTGCACCTGAATTCATTGGACAATTTTGCACGGTTGATCGACCGTCTGGCGGCACGGACAGTCCATCCTTTGGCCTCCACACCCACGGCTGGCAACGCATGAGGTTCGCAGAGGCCTAGCGACGCTGAAGGTACATCAACTTGAGGTAGCGGTAATAAGTCCCTTCTGCATTGGAAACGGCGAGGATAAAACCCTCCCGTCCATCCAAAAAGCCCGCCTTTAAGAAATAACAGCGCACAAAAGTCCACAGACCACGCAAAATCGCCGTGCCCAACCCTGCACGTCGGTTGGCGTCGGCGAGTCTGTGTGCACCCTCGGTCGAGTATTGGTTCACTTTACGCAAAACCGCGTCTAGGTCACGGAAACTGTAATGAATGATGGGTGTTTGTAGGGTACCTGTTCGGCCTTGCACGATCACACGTTCGTGGACGCGCACCTCAGTAAACTGTCCTCGACCGCGACGAAACAACCGTGTGACATAATCCGGCCACCAACCCCCGTGGCGCATAAATCGCCCACAGTAGCTCGAACGACGCGGCATCTGATAGCCATCATATCGATCGCTTGCCATCACGGAGGTGATTTCTGCACGCAGTTCTGGGCTGATGCGTTCATCGGCATCGAGGGACAGCACCCAATCGCCCGTGGCATAGGCGAGCGCACGGTTTTTTTGGGGGCCAAAACCGGGCCAATCGGTTTCGTAGACATGCGGCGTGTATTCCCGGGCAATGTCTGGAGTCCCGTCTGTACTGCCAGCATCGAGTACAATCAACTCGTCGGCCCAGCGAACCGTATCGAGGCAATCTCGCATTTGGTGCGCCTCATTGAGGACAATGATGATCACCGAAAGAGTCATCTGTACCACCCCCACGACGAAAGAAAGAACACACACGTGCCGTTGCCAATGCATGACACAACGCCGATAATGTATACGCTTCCTAAAACTTGCGTAACGGATCAGGAAGGTACTCTGATGGGAACGCAAGGCAATGGATGCAAGATTCTGGCTTTTTTGACTTTGTACTAAAAAAAGAAAGGGGCTGGTTTTGACTTGTCTTTGATCGGATCATTGCAAAATCAACAGGTACCTGATCAAGTATCGGTCAAAAACAAGTCAAAACCAGCACACTCCCCTCCCAGCCCTCTCCGAGGAGAGGGGCTGCGTCTACAGTCAAAATCGATTTATCAAAGGCCAAAAGCCACGGGTTTTCTATCACGATGAGGTGACGGTGTGTCGCGTTTTCGCACGGTACTGTTTGACCTGGACGGAACCCTGCTGGACACTGCCCCCGACCTTGCGTGGGCGGTGAATGCACTGCGTGCCGAACACGGTCTGCAAGCATTGCCCTACGAAGTCATCCGCCCAACCGTCTCGCATGGTACACCGAGTATGTTGCAGGTGGGTTTGGGCGTTGGGCCAGAGCATCCCGACTTTCCGAGTCTCCGCACCCGTTTTTTGGACATCCATCGAAGTCACCTCGTCGAACAGACGACGTTTTTCCAAGGGATGGAGACAGCCCTCGTAGCCCTAGAGGAAGCAGGGATCCACTGGGGGGTGGTGACGAACAAACCGACCTTCTTGACCCAGCCTATCCTCGCACGTTTGGGATTGGATCGGCGATCTGTCACAGTCGTCAGTGGGGATACCACCCCCTTCTCCAAACCACACCCTGGCCCGCTGCTGTATGCCTGTACAGCCGCCAAGAGTGTTCCAGAGGCGTGCGTCTTCGTGGGCGATGCGGAACGCGACATCGCTGCGGGCCGTGCCGCTGGAATGGCCACGATCGTGGCCTTGTTCGGGTATCTGGCAGAGGACGATCAGCCCCACACCTGGGGGGCCGATGTCCTGGTAGAAAACCCAGCCGCGATGCTCGCCTGGATCCTGGGGCAACCCTAGCTGCAACCCTAGCTGCAACCCTAGCTGCAACCCCAGCCGCAACCCTAGCCGTTACGTCCTCCAGAGAACGCAACCAGTTGTTTTGACGTTGGCTTCTTGTGCGTCGGTTTTGTGGTGGTTTTGTTCAAGACGTGTCCTTTGTCCTTGACGGCCACCGTCTGTGGAGGATCCCTGTGCGCTGTTTTGCTTGTCGGCGGGACAGGCGGCTTCGCTACGACGGCCTTTGAGTCTCGTTGCACAGAAGCGACGTTGAGAGGCTTGGCTCCTTTCGCTGCTGTGGAATCTTTGGCAACCACGCCCTTGCCCTTGCCTTGGGTAAGGTTCACAGGCGCACGGGTGGGTGTCGCCTTCCCCTCGAGAGCCTTGGGCTTGTGCTTACTCTCTGCGTCTTCCACGTCCTTTGCGTGGCTCTTGCCCCTGCTATGGACGTTGTTTTCTGTGCTGGCCACGTCTTTGGCAGGTGCCTTGGGTTTGTTGTGGACGTTGTCCTCGTTGTTTGCAGTGTCTTTGGCAGGTGCCTTGGCTTTGCTGTGGACATTGTCCTCGTTGTTTGCAGTGTCTTTGGCAGCAGCATTGGGTCTGTTGTGGACGTTGTCCTCGTTGTTTGCAGTGTCTTTGGCAGGTGCCTTGGCTTTGCTGTGGACATTGTCCTCGTTGTTTGCAGTGTCTTTGGCAGCAGCATTGGGTCTGTTGTGGACG
>CAIJYR010000028.1 GCA_903824965.1 uncultured Thiotrichales bacterium | reverse complement strand
TGCTGTTGAACCTTAAATCAAGTGAAGTGAGGTTGGAGAGCTTGGCGAGCGCCCGCGCCCCTTCCTCGCCTATCCTGTTGCCACCTAAATCAAGCGAAGTGAGGTTGGAGAGAGTGGCGAGCGCCCGCGCCCCTTCCTCGCCTATGTCGTTGTCCCACAATGTAAGCGAAGTGAGGCCGATTAGTGTTGCAATCCTTTGGGGAAGATCGTCAATGATCTGTCCAAGCTGATAAATGGGTGCATCCCCAACTTGACTGATCTCCCAGAGTGACGCTCTAGGCCCAAGTAGGATCAGTTGCTGCCATTGCTCTCTTTTGGCACGTTCGTTCAGTTGATCCAGTTCATTCTTTGTATTGATCTTGATCACATCGGCCACGGAACGCCCCCTGAAGTCTTGCTGGACAGCATCGTGCGTTTAGTATACCGTACTGATCAAGCGGACTGTCAAGCAACTTGTGAAGCTGTTGAGCGTGGGTTGGAGATTTTTGAGTAAATTCATAGGAAGAACAGCAAAAAACCAAGTCAAACCCAGCAGATTACCTCCCCCCAACCCCCCTCCTTTCAGGAGTGGGGCAAGCTGAAAGTCAACGGCTTTATGGATCTTGCGGAAAAGTCAGCAACAACGTCGTTGTGTTGTCCGCCTCGGAAGTGCTCATCTCAATACTGCCATGGAGTGCTTCCATCAAACGCTTGGCGGAATAGGTTCCCATGCCTGTGCCCCCTTCCTTTCCATGCGTAACATACTTTTCAAAAAAGCGTTCGCGTATTTCAGCGGGTACAGCCCCCTGGTTAGTAATAGAAAGTCTAAGCGGTGACTCGATCAGAAAGGAAATCGTAATCAAACCCCCATCCGGTGTTGCCTCAAAAGCGTTCTTGATGAGGTTGTTAAAGATAGAAAAGTACAGAGCGCCCTCACCGATGGCGTGTGGCGGTTCGCCTGGTTTTGGTTGGAGTATGGCAGAGAGGGTGATGTTCTTAGATTTAAAAAGAGCCTGGTGTGCCTTTACCACCTGGTTCAAAATCGTAAAGACGGGGACTTTCTGAGGCGTGAAGGTAAAATCTCCCGATTCAATCTTAAAGAGCGCCGAAGAAACCGTCACCATGTCAATGACCTGCTTCGAGGTTGCTTCGATCAGGCGCATCCCCTCTAACAACTGAGGCGCGTGTTTCTCCGCGAGGTCAGTCAACCCTTGCGAAAGACCAACAATGCCCGCCAATGGCCCCTTGAGATCATGGCGGATCATGTGATCCACGTTGTCCCGCAAACGGGTCAGTTCAACCATGGTGTCATAATTGGATTGTAATTGTTTGTGCAACTGAATATAACGGAGTAGATTCTTGACCCTGGGTTTCAGGATGTCGGGGTTAATCGGTTTGGTGACAAAATCAATCGCACCGAGAGAAAGTCCTTTCATGCGTGAATCATCGTCCGTGAGTGCAGTCACAAAAATCACGGGGATGGTCTCGGAGGTGGGGTGTTCGCGCATACGTCTGGCGACCTCAAAACCGTCCATTTCAGGCATCATGATATCCAACAACACGAGGTCTGGGGGCGTGTCGGAATAGCAGATTTCCAGCGCCCGCGCACCTCGGTTGGCAACACGAATACGATAATCGTCCTTGAACAACGCAGACATCAATTGTAAATTGTCTGGCATATCATCCACAATCAATAGCGTGGCACGGTTGGGTGCAGCATCGCTCGATTGCGTCGAAGCACCCTTTACGGCAGCGGGCACGGCGGGTGCAGTGGCGTTGGGTGTCGTGGCGGTTGGTTCAGGCGTGGTTGGTTTAGGAACCAGCGGCGCAGCGGGAGGCTTTACACGCATTGCCTGAATCATGCGTTCCTGAAGCTGCGCTGGTTTGTAGGGTTTGATCACGAGACCACTGACGCCAGAAGCAATGGCTTCTGTGATGCGGGTTCGATCAGCTTCTGCCGTAATCATCAGAAAAGGGATCTTATACAGTCTAGCACTGGCCCGAACCGCACGAAGCAACGCAAGGCCACTCATGATCGGCATATTCCAATCGGCAAGAATGAGGTCGAAGGCTTGTGATTGCAGGATCTTCCAGGCTTCTTGGCCATTGCAGGCTTCTTGGATATTTTCAAACTCCAAGGATCGCAGAAAAGAGGTGGTAAGGCCGCGCATAGCGCCAATATCATCTACGACAAGAATACGGGTATTTTTGGGAAGCATCTGGAGCACTCCAAGAAGGATTATGGCATTTTGTGTAACAATGCCAGGGCAGCCAGGAAATTAAATTCGTGAATCTCTTTGTCCAAGACCGCAAACTGTCCAGGGAAAGCAGCTCTGAAAAGCTGTGCGTTCTCCTCGAACAACGTAATAGATTCACTGTCATCTTCTTCTAGGAAGGTTTCTAATTGTCTGCGGAGTTCAAGCAATTGTTCCAGCGAAGTTTCCGAGACTTCAATAGGGTTTTGCGTCTCTTCGGTAGGTTCTGGTGCAGCCTTTGCGATGGCGAGGATGAGCCGATCGAGCGAAGTCCGCAATGGCATCAAAGCCGCGAGTATGGTTGCTTTCTCGCTATGCTTCCGAATCATGGCCTCTAGGATTTCTGCTTCGTGTGCAATGTCAACCGCAGCAATGTTACCCGCAGTCCCTTTGAGCGTATGCGCCAGACGTTCAGCGGTCTCCCAATCGTCTTCTTCTAATGCTTTGGCAATCTGACTGGGTACCAACGCCTGTCCGGATCGGAATTTACGCACCATGGAGAGAAACAGGTCTGGCTTTCCAAGGGCACGACGCAATCCAAGCGCAAGCTGAATACCGGGGATTTCTGCAGGAAGCGTAGAATGGCTGCCATCGCCACCAGGACGATCAGGCACCTGCGCTTTAGGAGACGCTTCAGAGGCACGAGCGCGTGGTTTGATCCATTCGCGCAGTGCTGCCCACAAAGCAGGCGGATCAATCGGCTTGGTCACATACCCATTCATGCCAGCCGCATAACAACGGTCAAAATCACTCTGCATCACATTGGCAGTCATGGCGAGAATGGGGGGTTGCACAAGTGATTCTATTGCCCGAATCTCACGAGTCGCCGTCACGCCATCCATGACGGGCATTTGCATATCCATCAGCACCAGATCGTAGTTCGTCTCTTGCACTTTGCGCAGGGCAATGGCCCCATTTTCTGCCAGTTCTACCACAAATCCTGCATCCTGCAACATTTCCGTGGCGACTTGCTGATTCAGGTCATTGTCCTCCACCAACAAGATACTCGCACCACGAATCGCTGACAGATCGGGCAATCCATCCGATTCGGCATGAGCCAGAAGGGTATCCGCACTTCCCATCAAGCGTGCAAGGGAAGTTGATAAAGCCTGTTTTGTCACAGGCTTGACAAGAATCTCTGATACTCCTGCGCCCATGGCACTCTGTAGAATGTCTTCACGACCGTAGGCAGTCACCACCATCATCTTTGGGGTCGGCTGTATATTCATCGCGACAATACGACGCGCCGTTTCTAATCCATCGATTCCTGGCATCTTCCAATCCAGCAGGAGGACATTCCATGGGTTTTCAAGAGGACGGTTCGCCAGGATGTCCAGCACTTTTTCTCCGCTGTCCACTACCTCAGATTCAATAGAAAGCGACTCCAAGAGATCCTTGAGAACCATACGCGCCGCTTCGTTGTCATCGGCAGCCAACACACGCAAAGGGTGTTCTTGGTTCGCAAACAACAAAGCCGATGGGGTGGATTTTGGAATTCCACGTTTCAGTCGAGCCGTGAACCAAAAAGTGGAACCTTTACCAGGTTCGCTGTCTACGCCCACTTCTCCCCCCATCAATCCGGCTAGGGTGCGTGAAATGGCCAAACCAAGACCCGTGCCACCGTATTTGCGTGTTATCGAGGCATCTGCTTGTTGGAAACTTTGGAACAGTCTACTCTGCTGTTCCTGGTTCAGACCAATACCGGTATCACGCACAGAAAAACGCACCATCAACGTATCTTCCGCATCGAGCGTGTTTTCACAAAGGTCAACATTCACAGAGATTTCGCCCTGTTCGGTGAATTTGACCGCATTGTTGGCGTAGTTGATCAAGATCTGTCCCAAACGCAAAGGGTCGCCCACCAGCGCATCAGGCACCCGTCGTTCTATGTGAATAATCAATTCTAGTCCTTTTGCAGCAGCTTTCTCTGCCGTCAGATTCGCGACATTTTCCACCACGGCAGACAACTGGAAATCCACCTGTTCCACCTTCAGACGACCCGCCTCAATCTTTGAGAAGTCGAGAATATCATTGATAATGCCGAGCAAATGTTGGCCAGCACCCTGGATTTTCCCAAGGTAGTCACGTTGACGAGGGGTTACGTCCGTTTTAAGCGCCAAATGGGACATGCCAATGATGGCATTCATGGGCGTGCGAATTTCATGGCTCATGTTGGCCAGGAAATCGGATTTCATTTTGGCGGCCTCTTCGGCAGCATCACGGGCTGCTTGCATGGCCTTTTGTATTTGCTGTCGGACAGTAATATCATGAAAAGATATCACAGCGCCTTGTAATACAGACTTATTCCCTGTTTCTGTCAGGAGGGGGGAGGCAGAATAGGACACCGGAAAAGCGCTGCCATCTTGCCGCCAAAATACTTCGGTGTCGCAATGCACCGACTCTCGCCTCAGGAGAGCCCGGTGAATCAGGCAATCTCCTTCTGGATACTCCGTACCGTCTGCGTGGGCATGGTGCATCAATCGGTGTCGATCTTGTCCCAACAGCCCCTCCACACTTGGAAAGCCAAGCAATCGGGCCATCGCAGGATTGGCGAAAGTAATGCACCCCTCTGGATCGATGCCAAAAATGCCATCCGAACTGGCTTCGAGCAACATACGCATTTCTTTTTCTTTGTGCGCAATCAGTAAAGTCATGCGTTCACGTTCGCGGATATCGATCGCCAGTTGTAGTGCCAGGTTTAGGTTCGGCAGGGCTTTTTCGAGAAAGTCCAGTTGGACGGTCGTGGGTTCACTGAGCAGGCCAATCTCCACGACACCGACGCACGGACGTTCCCCGAGAGGAAGAACGCGAATCTCCCGCAAGGGTGGTTCGCACTGGATGTGCTGAAACGCAAACCGAGAACCATCCGTGAGAATATCGCGTACCAAGATCGATCGGTTAGGAAGAGCATTGGGATCGACCCCAAAAGAGGCCAACGGATTCACTTCCGAACCAGCCTCCGGATCGCAGCTGTATAACACCGCGTATGGAGCCGACAGGAGGTGTGCTATTCGTGTGAGTGCGATCTGTGCCAGCACCTTGGGATCCGTCTGGTTTCGGATGGCATCGCCAAATATCTGTAAAGACTCTTTCAGGTGCAATTGTGCGGTCAATTGACTGAGCAATTTCTTGTGCTCGGTAATGTCCTCCTGCAAGCCCACAGATCCAATCAAATGATGATGCGCATCATAGACAGGCGAAAAAAGAGTTTGCGTCCAATAGCCACTGCCGTCCTTTCGGCGACAAAAGAGTTCACCACGAAAGGCTTGGCCACAGGCTAGGTTTTCTGCCATGACTCGGTAGATTTCGCGTGTGTCTGCGTCCCCGGCGAGGAGGGCAGGGGGCCGTCCCTGTATTTCTGCCTGTGTGTAGCCGGTATCTTTCTCGAACATGGGATTGATCCAATCGATCATACCCGTTTGATCGCAGGTCAGAACGCCCACCGGACTGTTCTCTAATGCCACTCCCAAGGTACGAAAGCGATTGAGGGTACGTTTTGCTTCTAAGTGGCCGCGACGGTAATGGTATAGAAGTGCCGCCACCAACAAGATCATCGTAAAAAGAGAGAAAGCGATGTCGAATAGGACGATCGGGGTCGTGAATTCGCCACTGTCACGTAGAGCGACGATCCGCCAGGGGCCGCTTGGATCGGCCCAATCGACGAGCCGTGTCACTGCCACATAAACCCGATCGTCAATACGTGGCAAGGCACTGCTCGGATCAAAAGGCAGTTGTTTTGGCCGAGATTGCTCGAATTGCATACCAAACTGCCTGAGTTTTCGGATACTGTCGAGCCGTTCGGGGGTCTCTGGGCCTTCCAAAGTATTCAGCCATTCCTTGCGGGTGGAGGCAAACACGACTCCTTGTGGCGAGAGCAAAATAGCACTCCCCTTGACCTGATCAAGAAATTGGTCTAGCGGATTACCAGACAATTTGATCACAACCGCACCAATCACCGCACTGGTACGATCCGTACCATCAAACAACGGAGAAGCATAGTAGAGACCACGATCACCCGAGGTGTGTCCAATGGCAGCATAGACGTTCTGCTTACCCTCCATGGCACGCTGAAAATAAGGACGAAAGCCAATGTTATCCCCTACCGATACTTTTTCTCCGGTGGCCGTTTGTGCGATGATACTGCCATTGGCCGAAATAAGGTAAATCGAATCGGCAGAAAACTGACGGCGGGTAGGATCAATTCGTGCAAGGACATCGGGTGTTTGTGCATTTCCCGTAGGGGTTGCATTAAAGCGACGAACGACCTCTTTCAAAAGAGGTTCGTTCAAACCCAGCATGATGGCAGCACCCATGGCGGGACTGCGAATGGTTTCTGCAGACAGGCTGATGACCATCCGGTTGGTAACTTCCTCCAAACGCTTGCGTCCATCTTGCAGGCTCATACCTTGTGCTATAAAAAGGATTGCCCAAGTCACGAGGGCTGCCAGCGCAATGCTGCCGATAGCAAAGCGCCACACCGGTCGGTTATACATGAAGTGTTCTCCTGCCCCATTCGATGGGTGAGTGACAGTGGAAGATTTTGGATTGCACCCACTCCCCGCAGGCGGAAGGGGCTAGACAGCGTAGAAGGAGGGGGTTTGATCTTGCATGGTACGCTTACATCCAAAACCCTTCTCCGAGTTGCCTCGAAGAGGGATTTAGGACAATCACAAACGGGTCAGGCGTTGCAAAGCTTCGTGGTATTTCTGAGAGGTGTGCGTCACTACATCGGGTGGTAAAACCGGACCGGGGGGGCGTTTGTTCCAGGCAATGGACTCTAGATAATTGCGCACATATTGTTTGTCAAAACTCGGCGGACTTCTACCAGGCGCGTACTGCTCCATCGGCCAAAAGCGTGAAGAATCCGGTGTCAGTACTTCATCTATGAGCACCAATGCACCGCGATCATCCAGACCAAATTCAAACTTAGTATCGGCGATGAGGATGCCCCGTTCACGTGCATAGCGTGCGGCCTTTTGGTACAGGGTGATCGAGATGTCCTGTATCCGTTTCGCAAGTTCTTCCCCCACCAAGGTACTCGCCAGGTCAAAATCAATGTTCTCATCGTGTGCGCCTTGTGCAGCCTTGGTGGAAGGCGTGAAGATCGGTTCAGGAAGACAGTCTGCCTCACGCAATCCCTTGGGTAAGCGAATGCCACACACTGCACCCGTCTCACAGTATTCTTTCCAACCCGATCCAACCAAATAGCCGCGCACAATGGCCTCTATCGGAAGGGGTCGTAACCGTCGCACGACCACCGCACGCTCTGCTACCGTCGCACGATCCTCTGGATTGCTGAGCACTTCCTCCGGCGTTCGATGGGTCAAATGGTTCGGCAGGACATGGGCAAGCCGATGAAACCAGAAATTGGACAGCCCCACCAACACACGTCCCTTGTCTGGAATCGGGGTAGGTAAGACCACATCGAATGCTGATAATCGATCGGTGGTCACAATCAAAAGATGTTGCTGGTCTACCGTGTAAATATCACGTACCTTGCCACGATGGGCCAAGGGCAGACTCGTCAGGGTACTCTCGAACAACGGCGGCAATGGGTGCTCATTCACAAAAGAATCCTCGGATGCTTTAGTTATTGCGACGGCGTGCGGCAATGCGCATCCGCAATGCGTTCAGGTGAATAAAACCAGAGGCATCTTTCTGGTTGTAGCTGCCGCGATCATCCTCAAAAGACGCAATCCGCACATCAAAAAGGCTGTCCGCAGACGTGCGCCCCACAGCCGTCACACTTCCCTTGTACAGTTTGAGACGCACACGCCCATTTACATACGTCTGAGAGGCATCGATCATCGACTGAAGCATCTGCCGTTCAGGAGACCACCAGTAACCGTTGTAGATCAGGCTTGCGTACCGTGGCATAAGCTCGTCTTTAAGATGCGCCACTTCACGGTCTAAGGTGAGCGATTCGATGGCTCGATGGGCCTTGAGCAGCAGGGTACCCCCAGGAGTTTCGTAACAACCACGGGACTTCATACCCACATAACGATTTTCTACGAGATCCAGGCGTCCTATCCCGTGCGCAGCCCCCAGCGCATTCAACGCCGTGAGTACGCCCGCAGGACTCAATGCTTCCCCATCCACCGCAACGGCATCCCCACCGCGAAAATCGATCTCCACATAGCGCGGGGTGTTGGGCGCTTGTTCTGGGGAAGTCGTCCAGCGCCACAGGCTCTCCTCTGCCTCGATCCACGGATCTTCTAGGGGGCCGCCCTCATAGGAAATGTGCAAAAGATTGGCGTCCATCGAATACGGTGATTGGCTGCCGCGCTTGTGTTCCACTGGGATGTTGTGGCGTGCTGCATAGGCCAGCATGTCTTCGCGGGAGGTCAATGTCCACTCACGCCACGGTGCGATGATCCGAATGTCGGGCCGCAGTGCATAGGCACCCAGTTCGAAACGAACCTGATCGTTTCCTTTGCCGGTGGCACCGTGCGAAACGGCATCGGCACCTGTGGAGAGTGCGATCTCCACCATGCGTTTGGCAATCAGCGGGCGAGCAATGGAGGTACCTAGCAGGTACTCCCCTTCATAGATCGTGTTGGCACGAAACATCGGGAACACAAAGTCACGCACGAACTCCTCGCGCAGATCCTCAATGTAGATTTCTTTCACACCCAATGCCATCGCCTTGTCGCGGGCGGGTTCTAGCTCTTCGCCCTGCCCGATGTCGGCGGTGAACGTCACTACTTCGCAACCGTACTCTTCTTGCAGCCACTTCAGAATGATGGACGTATCCAACCCACCCGAATAGGCGAGGACAACCTTGTTCACTGCTGACATGGGATATGCTCCGGGGTCGTTCAGGGCCGATGTTACACCACCCGCCGTCCTCTGGCCGTGGTGACTTCGTTTCATCCTAGTACAATACCCTAGCAAAATGCAATAGTATTAAAAAGAGGCTGTCCGGTGTCCGCAGGCGCCTGACGCACCAGGTCACCCGAACGATTTGGCATCGTTCGTACGCTACCGTACATAATTCTTTCCGCATTTGTGCATTAGTCCCTACTGCCATCGGCGCAAGGTGCTAGGATGTGATCCATGAGTATCTACTGAAAAGGGCAAAGCTTCCGAAAGGCAGCGGCGCAAAGTCACCGGTCTACAGGGCGCAGCCCCACGACAGCGGAACCACCAGGAGTGCAGTCATGATCACCCAGTTCACTAGGGACGCCAAAAGATCCTACGTATCCAGCGTTCTCGTCTTTGTTCTTCTCGGTTCGATGGTACAGGCGAGCGCAGAGGATGCGACGTCCATACCCCACCTTGCGCCGTTGAATCCGAACTTCACGCCGTCGCTCTCCGTCTCTCGCTCAAAAGCTTCTAGCTTTGTCATCACCAATGAACGCGACCTTTGGGGAGGAGCCTCCCTTGACGCGTCACAACATTGGACGGGACATACGCCCTCGCCTATCGATCGGTCTCACATGCTCGGCTTGCATCCAGAGATGGCGCACGCAAAAAGTGCAGGGACAGCCTATCCATCGTCGTTCGATCTACGTGCAGTAGGTGCAGTCAGCAGCGTCAAGAACCAAGGACAATGCGGCGATTGTTGGTCTTTTTCTGCCCTTGCCTCCGCAGAATCCAACGCCCTGCTGAGTGGAATCGGCACCTATACCTTTTCGCCGAACCACCAACAGGTGCGCCACGGGTTCGATTATCCGGCTTGTGGTGGGGGTACAGGGGATATGGCGATCGCCTATGAGACTCGTTGGGGCAACACCAATGCCATGGCCGCTGGGCCTGTCTATGAGTCCGACGACCCCTATACAGGCACGCAGGCAACCTCCGTTTCCAACCTCTCGCCGCGTGTCCATACGCAAGAGGCTTTGGTGCTACCCGACCGGAGCAGTGGCACCGACAACAATAATTACAAGTACGCGCTTCAGAACTACGGTGCTGTCGACATTGCCCTGTATATGGATACGAACAATACGGCCTACTGGAATCCTTCGACAAACGCATATTATTATCGTGGTACTGTAGACTCAAACCACGAGGTCGCCCTGGTCGGGTGGGATGACAACTATCCAGCAAGCAATTTTGCAACACCTCCTGCGGGAAATGGTGCCTTCATTGCCAAGAATTCATGGGGAACTTCATGGGGTGACGGAGGGTATTTTTACGTTTCTTATTATACTTTATCGATAAGTGACGCACATGTTTTCCGTACTGTGCAAGGTGTCAACAATTACGCACGTGCTTACCTCTATGATCCCTTTGGGATGACGCAGAGTTTTGGGTACAGTTCAAATACCGCATTTGGTGCCAATGTATTCACGGCAGCTGCGAGCGAAACCCTCCAAGCCGTTGCCTTCTACACAACGACGGTCAACACGGGCTACGCAGTATCTGTCTATACCAATGTAATAGACACCCCTACGACGGGTGCTCTTGATAACGGCACCGTCAATACCTCAGGCAGCACTGCTTTTGCTGGTTATCATACGATTACCTTATCGCATCCTGTATCGCTGGTGGCCGGGAAGAAATTCGCGATTGTTGTACAGTTCACAACGCCGAACAGCACGTATACCATCCCCATAGAAGCACAGGTCGCAGGGTACGACAGCGCCGCTTCTGCCAATCCTGGTCAGAGCTACGTGAGTGCAAACGGTACCAAATGGAGTGATCTTATCAACTTCTATCCCAACGCAAACGTAACGATCCGTGCATTCACCCAAGGAAGTGCTGCATCCATCCCTAACGTTCCGAGCATTGGCACAGCGACTGCGGGGAATGCGCAGGCAGTGGTGAGTTTTAGCGCCCCCACAAACACGGGTGGTAGCGACATTACCGGGTACACGGTCACGTCCAACCCTGTCGGCGGCGTGGACAGCAATGCGGGCACCACGGCACTCAGTCACACCATCACGGGCTTGACGAATGGCATGACCTACCTGTTCACCGTCACAGCCACCAACAGCGCAGGAACCAGCGGTGCCTCAGCGCCCTCTAACAGCGTGACGCCCAATGCTCCGCAAACGACACAGACGATTGGCGCCATCAGCTTTGCGTCCACCACGCTCGTCGTGGGCGGTACCAGCACAGTGAGTGCAAAAGCAACCTCAGCCCTTCCGGTAAGCTTCACCTCTACCACACCCACCCTTTGTACCGTCCGAGGGAACACGGTGACTGGTGTGGCAGCGGGCACCTGCACAGTTGCCGCCAATCAAGCAGGCAATGCAGCCTACGGGCCTGCGCCACAAGTCACGGGCAACACGACCGTTGTAGTGGGTCAAGTGCTTGGCAGTCAAACGATTGGTACCGTCAGCTTCACGCCCAACACGCTTTCAGTGGGCGGCACCACCCTTGTGAGTGCGACGGCAACCTCTGGCTTGCCGGTGAGCTTCCTTTCTACCACACCAGCGATTTGTACCCTCAAGGGCAATACGGTGACTGGCATTGCTGTAGGCACATGCTCGATCGCTGCAAGTCAGTTTGGTAATGCCAGTTACAACGCTGCCCCCACCGTCGCCAGAACGATCAGCGTCACCACAAACCGCCAACAAACCATCGGCACCCTGAGCCTCAGTCCTTCCACCTTGGTAGTGGGTGGTATTACCCGAGCCAGTGCGACGGCAAGCTCGGGCTTGACGGTGGTTTTCGGGTCTCTGACACCGACGATCTGCACAGTAAGCGGCAGCACTGTGATTGGCATTGCCACGGGCACGTGCACGATTGCCGCGAATCAGGCTGGCAATGCTACGTACAGCGCGGCTCCCCAGGTAACCAAGAGCCTATCGATTACCAGACCACAAGTGATTGGCACGATCACACTCACCCCAACTGTCCTGGTGGTCAAAGGCACCGCGACGGTCAGTGCGACGGCAAGCTCGGGCTTGACGGTGGTTTTCAGGTCTCTGACACCGACGATCTGCACAGTAAGCGGCAGCACTGTGACTGGCGCTGCTACAGGCACTTGCACGATTGCCGCAAATCAGTCAGGCAATACCACGTACAATGCGGCACCCCAAGTGACCAAGAGTATCTCCGTTACCAAGCTACAAACGAGCACCAAGGTAGAGGCAAAACAAACGATCAGTGCTCTCACCTTCAAGTCGACTGTCCTCGCAGTGCAAGGGACTACGACGATCAGTGCGACAGCAAGCTCGGGCTTGACGGTGGTTTTCGGATCTCTCACGCCGAAAATCTGCACAGTCAACGGCAGTGCTGTGGTTGGCGTTGCCACGGGTACCTGCACGATTGCCGCGAATCAGGCTGGCAATGCTACGTACAGCGTGGCTCCCCAAGTGACCAAGAGCCTGTCGATTACCAGACCACAAACGAGTACCAAGGTACAAACAAAATGGGCCAACATGTTGAATCAGATATAGTGTGCTTTTTACCTGTCGTTAGCTTGCCTGAGCGTATTTTGGCCGTCTGTGCGGTAACGAACCTATAGCAAGCGCATCATAAAATGGTTCTCTGGTTTTCAGCTTAAGCCCCTCTCAGATGAGTCGGAGAGGGGTTGGATTGGGCGCAGTGGCGCACTTTTTACCTGTCGTTAGCTTGCCTGAGTGTATTTTGGCCGTCTGTGCGATACCGAACACAACAAAGCAAGCACAAGCAAAAGGATCCCACGGTATCCCGAAGCCCTGCTCCGAACTGTCGGAACAGGGTTTACATCAGGGGAGAGGTTGATCGGTTGACGATGCTTCGGAATCGTTGACTTGATTCCAAGTGATCAAGTGATCAAATGATCAAGTTGAATTTTCTCGCTTTTGCATCATCAATGACAGCGACCGCAGGATGTAACAATGCCCAGGTTTTGAGCGTGGCGCGGAGTGACCTCTGCAAAGCGTCCTGAAGCGTGGAACATTGATCAGCTGTAGACCCCTTGATCACCAATACAAACTTAGCCTGTACCGTAGCGAGATCCAGCGACAAAAACGGATCGGGGAGTTATTGAGGGGTTTGTGGGTGTCGTTTCAAAAGACAGGCGATACCAAGAGAAAACGCATTCAGTAATTTTTCATGGATTTCCTTGATGAACTCTGCAAATCTTTGCTGATCAATATTATACGATGGACTGCTCGACTTTGCCTCGACTATCCACACATCAGAAGATGCTTTTCCCCTTACAGGACGGATCAGTAAAAACTCTGCGATCTTTACATTTCCTTCGAGGAGCACATGGAGCGAAGCGTAGTGCGACGAGCCCCGCGTAGCCGTGAGGGCCGTACGTTTTGTCGATGTCCGCAGCCGTATCGCGGGCTGAGACAAAACGTAAGGCAACCGAGCACGGCGTAAAGCCATTTGT
>CAIJYR010000027.1 GCA_903824965.1 uncultured Thiotrichales bacterium | reverse complement strand
ACCTACGTGCGCTTTACGCCCAGTAATTCCGATTAACGCTTGCACCCTCCGTATTACCGCGGCTGCTGGCACGGAGTTAGCCGGTGCTTCTTCTTTGGGTAACGTCAAAGTCCAGAGGTATTAGCCCCAGACCCTTCTTCCCCACCGAAAGTGCTTTACAACCCGCAGGCCTTCTTCACACACGCGGCATTGCTGGATCAGGCTTTCGCCCATTGTCCAATATTCCCCACTGCTGCCTCCCGCAGGAGTCTGGGCCGTGTCTCAGTCCCAGTGTGGCTGATCATCCTCTCAGACCAGCTACCGATCGTCGCCTTGGTAGGCCTTTACCCTACCAACTAGCTAATCGGACGTAGGCTCACCTCATAGCGCGAGGTCCGAAGATCCCCCGCTTTCTCTCGTAAGACGTATGCGGTATTAGTCTACCTTTCGGTAGGGTATCCCCCACTACGAGACAGATTCCTACGTATTACTCACCCGTCCGCCACTCGTCAGCGCCCTTGCGGGCCTGTTACCGTTCGACTTGCATGTGTTAGGCATGCCGCCAGCGTTCAATCTGAGCCAGGATCAAACTCTTCAGTTTAATCTTTACTCAACTGCAATAAAGCAGTCGCAATCTACTATCAGCTGATACCGAACATCAAAACCAAAGTCTCGATGTACAGCACGCCACAAAACATTTAGTAGCGTAAAACTCAGCAAAATCGTCAAACGCCCACACAAATTGCTTGATTAATCTGTAAAGGAACCGGCAACTCGGTACTGGCCGAGTGCATTTGCAAAAATCTAACTGGACAAGAGCCAAACACTATATCACCTGTCCGAACATAATGCAACAACTCCCTTAAAATAATTTGCGAATCCTTCGTTGCTCACCTCAACTCGACAACATGAAATAAGTGTAACAGTCCTTTCACACGATTGCAACACCTCTTTCTCCTTTTTTTTCACCCCGTCGCTTCCCTCGCGACCTGCAACAGCACTGCTATCCAAGGGTCGCCATTCTACCGCCCTTGATTCATCTGTCAAGCGTTCTAGAAATTTATTTTATATTCGTTTGATACATATAGAGTTATTCCTAGGATCACTCCGCAACATACCCGTCCGACATCCTGCCACGAACACTCTATAATAGGGAGCGCCAACTACGGACGTTCTACCCTACCATGACCGACACCACGCACCGCGCCCTGGAGAACTTAAGTACCGCCGTTCTGCTCTTCGATGACCAGTTGCGTCTGTGCTACCTCAACCACGCGGCCGAGGTCTTGTTGGCTAGGAGCAGACGCCAGGCCCTTGATCTACGGCTCAGCGAACTTTTGCCCCACGATCAACCTTTCTGCACACGCCTCGAAAACGTCTTGATCAGCGGCCACTCCTTCACAGAACGAGAAATGTCCATGGCCTTTGGCGGGGCACAGCCCGTGACGGTCTGCTGTATGGTAACGCCCGTTTTGGACGGCAGTACCCAACGAGAACTGCTGGTAGAATTGGTGAGGGTAGACAACCACCTGCGGATTCAACGCGAAGGCGCACTGCTTGCCCAGCACACGGCAACCCGTGCACTTGTGCGAGGTGTGGCCCACGAAATCAAAAATCCCCTCGGTGGATTGCGGGGTGCCGCACAGCTCCTAGAACGGGAGCTTTCTGAGGAATCCCTCAAAGAGTACACCCGTATTATTATTGGGGAGGCCGACCGTCTTCATAAGCTACTTGACCAAATGCTCGGCCCCAACACTCTCCCCCGTAAGCGTGCGATCAATATTCACGAGGTTCTGGAGCGTGTACACACCCTCGTGAGGTCGGAGATGACCGCCTCCATTGAGATCCATGTGGATTATGATCCGAGCATTCCGTCGGTACTCGCAGACCCCGATCAACTCATCCAAGCTTTCCTCAATCTGGTACGCAACGCCGCGCAAGCCCTAGGGACGCACGGCAACATTACCCTGCGTACCCGCACACGACGCCAGGTTACGATTGCTAGTCGACGCCATCGACTTGTCTTACAGGTAGATGTGGTAGACGATGGCCCAGGCATTCCGGCGGATCTGGCCCCGTACATCTTTTTGCCGATGGTGACGGGACGCGCCGATGGCGTCGGCTTTGGGTTGCCCATCGCACAGTCGCTCAGCAACCAGAACGGTGGCCTCCTTGAGTGCGTAAGCCAACCAGGGGAAACGATTTTCTCTTTGATCCTTCCCCTCGATCACCATTTCCAGCAGAACGAGCAACCAAAATGACTGAGCCAATGCGTGGATCCGTCTGGGTCATTGATGATGATCACTCCATTCGATGGGTCTTAGAACGTGCCCTGACCCAGGCTCGCATGGAAGTGACCCTCTTTTCGAGCGCCCAGGGGGTGTTGGAACGCATGAAGCTTACGCAGCCAGACGTGCTTCTGACTGACATTCGGATGCCAGGCATGGATGGTCTCGCCTTGCTGAGTCACGTTCGAGAGCACTACCCCGATCTTCCCGTTGTGATCATGACCGCCCACTCTGACCTCGACAGCGCAGTATCCGCCTATCAGGGGGGGGCTTTTGAATACTTACCGAAGCCTTTTGACATCGATCATTCGGTGAGCCAAATACGCCGTGCGATGGCCCATCCACGCAAGTCGATCACCCCCTCCCCTCCCCCACTGCACGTCCCTGAGATCATCGGCCAGGCTCCCGCGATGCAGGAAGTGTTTCGTGCCATTGGGCGACTGTCGCGATCCAGCGTGACGGTACTCATCAATGGAGAGTCCGGTACGGGCAAAGAGTGGGTGGCCCATGCGTTACACCGCCACAGCCCACGCAAGGGGGAACCCTTTATTGCCCTGAATACGTCTGCGATCCCACGCGATCTCTTAGAGTCGGAGCTTTTTGGCCACGAACGGGGTGCTTTCACGGGCGCACAGACCCTGCGCCATGGGCGTTTTGAACAGGCCAATGGGGGCACGCTCTTTCTGGACGAGATCGGGGACATGCCCGCAGAACTCCAGACGCGGTTGCTCCGTGTATTGGCCGATGGATCGTTTTATCGCGTGGGGGGGCACACACACATGCAGGTGGATGTTCGCATCATCGCTGCGACGCACCAGGATTTAGAAAAGCGCGTTTCTAGTGGTTCTTTTCGTGAAGATTTGTTCCACCGCCTGAACGTCATCCGTATCCATATACCGCCTCTGCGTGCTCGGCGGGAGGATATTCCGCTCTTGATCCGGCATTTTTTGGCGATTGCTGCCAACGAACTCCATACTGTCCCGAAGATCCTGTCACCAGAGACCGAACGGCTGCTGCAACAACTGGAGTGGCCGGGCAATGTCCGTCAGTTGGAGAATCTTTGTCGGTGGCTTACGGTGATGGCGTCCAACCAAGAGATCCATCCTGACGATCTGCCTCCCGAACTGCGCCAAAAGACACACGTCTCCACCGTCCAAGACGAGTGGGAGAAAAGTCTAGAACGCTGGGTGGAACAACGCCTTGCCCAAGGAGATGCAGGGATTTTGGAGCAGGCTGTCCCTCGGTTTGAGCGGATCCTAATCACGGCTGCCTTGCGCCAAACCGCAGGACGTCGTCAAGAAGCAGCCCATCTTTTGGGATGGGGACGCAATACCCTCACACGGAAAATCAAAGAATTGGGTATGGGGGACGAGGAGTAAGGTTGTGCAGCATAAGCCGCTCTCCGAGGCAATTCTGAGAAGTGTGGCAGGGGATGCTTTTAGCCTGTGATAAACCCCTTTCTACAGGGCTACCGTATGCACACATCTTTGTAACCAATTGATGATGCGAGAGAAAAATCGCAAGGTTATTCGTTCGGGCACCTTCCTCCAGCCCAGAACCTACCCTGTCCAGTATCGGAAGGCATATCTTGGAAAAACATCACAGTCAAGCGGTTAGCGTGTATGTTCCCGATTCAGCCACACTGATACTGGAGAAAAACCTTAGCCGTATGGCTCCCCTCGTAACATACAAGGAGTTGGGGGAGGCAGGGTCTGCTGTTTTTGATCTTGATCTTGCCAGAATCCAGTCAAAAACAGCCCCTGTTCTCTTTTTGATTCTACAGTCAAAACCCTTACTGATCTAAGGAAGCTTGATCGTGACAGACGACATAACATGCTCTGTGCTCTGTGTGTTAGCGTGGACGATGGCTGTGTATTGATTATCGGCAATACAATCCAACCATAATAAATTGTTTTCTTGATTTGGTTTGTTGTCAGAAATACAATCCAACCATAATAAATTCTTTTCTTGATCTGGTTTGTTGTCAGCAACACAATCCAACCATAACATATAGTAGTAATACCACGATCCAGCACATTGGCTGGTTTTTTCATCTGTTTTATAGGTTGTTCCACATGCGAGGAGCACATGGAGCGAAGCGTAGTGCGACGAGCCCCGCGTAGCCGTGAGGGCCGTACGTTTTGTCGATGTCCGCAGCCGTATCGCGGGCTGAGACAAAACGTAAGGCAACCGAGCACGGCGTAAAGCCATTTGT
>CAIJYR010000026.1 GCA_903824965.1 uncultured Thiotrichales bacterium | reverse complement strand
CTAATGCACCAGGAAGAATCAACAAGTTACAAACCGAATCAAACTAGACCAGTGCCGATTCCGACGTCTCGCCAAGAACTCACTACCTGCGCCACAGGAATTGACGGTAATCCACCGAATAATTACCACTATGAGTTCCAAATAGCCCATGCGTATCTTGCTAATAGAAGATGATCCCGCAGTCGCAGAAGCATTGTTGGACGTACTGCAGCGTGCGGGTTATTCGATGGATCACTTGGTGTCAGCGGAACCAGCAGAATCTCTCATCGGTATGACGCACTACGACCTTGCCATAGTTGATATTGGATTACCAGGAATAGATGGGTACGAACTAATTCGACGTTGGCGTCGAAAGAAATTCACCGTTCCGATTCTAATTCTCACCGCTCGTGACGGACTTCAAGATCGGGTGGCTGGACTAGATACTGGTGCTGACGACTATATTGTTAAACCTTTCGAAGTCCCAGAGCTTTTAGCACGTATTCGTGCATTGATTCGTCGATGTGGTTCGGCAGTTTCCTCCGAGCTATTTTTTGGAAAAGGCCGTATCGACTTATCTCGACGCACCTTTGAAGTAAATAGTCAAATCGTCGATTTGACCAGTCGTGAATGGGAAATTCTTCGTCAATTGGTACTTGCCAGCCCCAATCCTCTGTCTAAGCAAAAAATGACAGAAAGCCTTAGCCAGTGGAGCAATGAATTAACCTCAAATGCAGTTGAGATTTACGTGTCGCGACTCAGAACCAAACTGCGAGACTGCGGCATCGAGATTCGCACCATACGTGGGTTAGGTTACCGTCTAGACGAGATATGATTTTCTTAATTCCACGCGAACCAAACAGCGCAATTATCCATATAGAGAACATCTTATGCCGACCAGAAAAATAGGTTCATTCATTTCTGTTAGCTTCGTATTAATGTTCGTCTTACTGGTGGCAGTATCATTTATCTCTTCCTTCGAGATCTATTCAATCGTAGGATCAGCCGAGGAACTATTAGATGGAAATAAACTAAGAACCTCCATAATAGAAAGAGAGGTAGATCATCTTAAATGGGAGGATGGCTTGTATGCTTTTCTAAACACGCAGAACGCAGAAAAACCAGATATTGCATTGGATGAGAGGGAATGCGCATTCGGGAAATGGTTACGCAGTGCGGAACGCACACAGCTAGAGATAAGAATACCAGAGTTGCACGGGATCTTTTCGGAACTTGATGAACAACATCGGCGCTTACACACTTCTGCTGTGAAAATTTGTGAAACCTTTCGGCACGCTGATCGTGAATTACCAATATACCTGCTGCGACAATCCATTGAACATAGAAAATGGTCAAACCTGTTAGAAAGAACCCCAAAAGAAATACAACTCATTCTTGCGCAGAATATTATTGCAGATCAGTGCCCTATGGAAGACTGGCTGCGTAGTAAAAAGATCCAAGCACACTACGCAAGCGCAAACGCGGAATATAAAAGAAATTGGGATCAGATGGTTCAGGGACACGCCGAACTCCACATCAGTGCGCGCCATATTCTGGAGGAGGCTAGCCAGGGATGCACCATGGAACAGTGCACAAAGATCTTTTTTAACGAGATGTTTCCAGCCC
Source organism: uncultured Thiotrichales bacterium (assembly GCA_903824965.1). Classification (GTDB taxonomy): domain Bacteria; phylum Pseudomonadota; class Gammaproteobacteria; order CAIRSR01; family CAIRSR01; genus CAIRSR01. Next base: position 3,094 of record CAIJYR010000026.1, on the reverse strand, counting down.
GCAATAAAATGATGACTTACCTTTCATTAGTACAGGAATACGAACTTAAAGAACTGAATAAAGAGGATCAAGCAGACGATATTCTGCGAGCGGAGAACCTTCCCAGTCACCAGCGTATCGAGCAGCTATTGGGAGTCATGCGTACCATCATTGACAAAAGAATAGTTACCGACAACATCATGTTGATGCAGGCAAAAGAGACTCGCCTGTTGATTATTGGGATTGGCATCCTTGCCGCATTCTTGGCGGTACTGCTAACTATCGCAATCAAGCGATCCATCATCTTACCCCTGCATTACATTACCGGCAAATTGATGATACGTCAAAATGACGAGGACTCTCCCTCCTCGGGCATTGCGACAGACACTACACAGGCAGCCAAGGCCGGTGCTACGCCAGGCCCTATCAGGGGGCGGCACCCCCTCTCAAGACTGAGAATCTCGCGGGCCGGTTTTAATTTCCTCAATCATGTGAGGTTACACATCACACGAAACTGTCAGCTCATCCAAATGTTTTTACGTTTGCGCAGACAACGGGACAGGGGAGATTGTTCGCCAACACCCCTTCCCAAAGAAATGATTCCCCTAGCACGCGCAGTAGAGCATTATATCGAGCATCAGGGGAGGGCTATGATTCTGCAACAACAGTTTATTGCCAATGTAGCGCATCAGCTAAAAAACCCCTTGGCAGGTATCTACATGCAAATCGATATGATCTCGGCTGACGCTCCGAATGAGTACCGTACTCGCATTCTGAAATTGCGCGAAGCCATTCACAGCATGGGACATCTTGTCCACCAGTTGCTAGCATTTGCCACCAGTAATCCAAAATTAGTAGATCCTCATTCTCTGAAAGAGATACATCTGGATCGTATCGTGGAAGAAAACGCTTCCTACTGGTTTGATACCGCCTTAGCCAAACAGATGGATATTGGCTTCGAGATTGAGCCGATAGTAATTACCGGTGTAAGCTGGTTGATACGCGAGGTGCTTAACAACCTCATTGACAATGCCATCCGCTATTCTAAACCTGGTAGCAAAATTACCGTTCGTTGCGGCCAACGCCCCAGTGGTCGGGCCTACTTAGAGGTTGAGGACAACGGGCCTGGTATTCCGCCATCGGTGCGCTCGCAGGCTTTCGAACGGTTCCACCGTCTTGAGGAGATCCGCGACACGACCCCCCACGGGACGGGCCTCGGCTTGGCTATCGTCCGCGAGATCGTCGAAGGACTTCACGCCACCGTCAAGATTACGGATCCCGACACCCCACCGGGCACGGTAGTAACCGTTGAGTGGTGACTTCAGACGAACGCAGAGCGCTAAGAGCCCGCTTCCCTTCGCGGTTGCTCAAAAAAAAACGATATTGGTGGACACCCGCCATCCTTACGGGATTTTCGCAGAGAAACTAATGACCACCACTTATTCTGATAGACAACCCACCGTAGCCCGCTAGCCAACCGACCGGACAAAGGTAAGAACTTGTCACAAGTGGTACTGTAACGCCGAAGGTTTCACAATGCTGACGAAATGAGGAGTCGTAATAAAACCGTAACAACCGAGACTCTGAAACGGCGACGATCGCCCACAGGGGGAACACCGCACTACACACAAAACAGAACGACTTCCCTTCCCCCCACATCATCGGACAAGATGTCCACCATGTGGATTGGGGAATCGCATCCTCGCCACGAGCTATCGAAGCAAGCGACAGCCGCCAGCGGCGGTAGGTGTTGGCCCCGACCGTAGCCCCTTACCCCACTTAGAGAGCAACTGCTGTCGCAGCACCCCACAAACAGGAGGACTTACAGCCATACGAAACCCAACACTACCACCGCAAGGGACGGCCAGCCAACAAGCGGCACACACCTTCACGCCGCTTGAGAACGCAAACAACTAAGACTAATTCGCTACCGCTAGCGAACCGAACCCTGCAGGGCGTGTATTGCCCCGCACGTTAGTTGCGGTCAGGCGCACTGACTTCAGTAACCGAACACCTAACGCTGTAAAGGCGACCAGGGCGGGAACCGAGGCAAGCACCCAGACCAACACTACAGCGGACAGCAGAACGTAAGTAACCATGGCAGCATACTCTCAAACGGATGGGGGGGAGAACGTACATACCCACAAGCCAGCGCGCACCGTAACCGATAAAAACCTTCAAGGTACTGTCGGCCTGTGTCAGGAAAGGGAAAGGTTTTGGCGCAACCGTAACTGGTCACGGTTGGCATTGTGTAGGTTGCAGTCTTTCGTAGTCCTGTCAATTTTTGTCAGGAAACAGAAGGTGTGTTGTTCAAATTTTGGGACTTAGGCCCCACCTGCGACATTGAACACCGACTGACCAAACCAATGGTCGTCCACGTTTCGTTACAAGAAGGTACACTAAAATGATGACGAATCAACAGGTTCAGATTTTTGTCGACACGCTTGATAAGTGGTTTGGCGCAGAGGACATCGCTCTTAATATTGAGGGATGCCTGGGGTGCAACCAGTGCGGCCAGGCTTGTGCTTGGTATCTTGAGACGGGTGATGAGCGGATGCACCCCAAAGTGCGTGCCGACTTTATTCGTGACGTATGGCACGCCTATAAATCCCCCGTGGGGAAATTGAAAAATCTTCTGGGTTTTCAGGCATCTTCGTCCATAATGGGCATGAAGGCACCACCAACGGTGGACGATCTACGATCACACATGGATCAGTATTTTAAATGTACTTTGTGCGGACGATGTACTCTGGCATGCCCTGTCGGTATTTCTAACCGCCGAATCTTTCGCGCTGCGCGCGCAGCCTATATGGAATCCGGCCTTTCTCTTGAGAACCCAACGCTCAAGGCCATTTTCACTAATACCCGCGACAAGCGTCATTCCTTTGGTCTCAGCCGCAAAGAAATCTTTATAAGGCCAGGACTCATGCTTGCCTACGAGGGAATAGAAACCCCGGTGGATGTGAAAGGTGCCGAATATCTATTCGTGTGTCCTGCTGCGGGGAATACCAAGATTCCTGAGCTGGGCGTCAAACTAATTAAGGTTCTTAATGTGGCCGGCATGGACTACACCGTGTCAAGTGAAGTCATCGATACTGGCACTGAGATAGATCAT
>CAIJYR010000025.1 GCA_903824965.1 uncultured Thiotrichales bacterium | reverse complement strand
TAGAACTTTGTTCATTCTCTACAGTTGTTTGGCTAACGCCACCTGTTCTTGACTTAGTGCGTTCGTAGTTGTAATCGTCTCCGTCTGTAACAGCTAATTCTTTTAGCTTTGTATCTTTACCAATAAACTTAAGCCAATGCTCTAAATGCGTAACAATAGTTCCAAATCTACCTTCTTTAATTCTGTTACCAATTTGCTTTTTCTTCCACTCTAAATACAACTCTACGCCTGCTTTTGTTGTTATGGAATAGTAGCTTTTACCCGCTAATTGATTAGACATTAGTTCGTGATAATGTCTTTTAGCCAAGTCTAATGCTGTGCTTTTACTTGTAGTTTTAAGACTAAAACGAGCGTACTTGTGTTCCTTAGTAAGCCACATACGGAACTGCCAATATGCGCCGCGTGTGTATATAACAGCGCCGTCAAATATCGCTTCTTCGTTGTCTTCAAACTTAGTTTTTTTGAGTGCCATTTTGCTTAACGTGACTATAGTTTTGAGTAGCTACACGTTTGTGTAGGTTTCTGTGTAACTATAAATTCAAACGCTAATAAAAACAAGCACTTATTTGGGTTTGTGAAACTTTTGTGTAAGTAAAATATCGTTATAAATCAACGACTTACAAACAAATCCTACTCCCACTCGATGGTCGCGGGCGGCTTGCCAGAAATGTCGTAGACTACACGCGAAATATGTGGAATCTCATTGATGATGCGATGGGAAACACGATCCAAAAAATCATAGGGCAGACGCGCCCAACGTGCCGTCATAAAATCCAGCGTTTGTACCGCTCGCAAGGCCACAACATAGTCATAATGGCGTGCATCCCCCAAGACACCAACACTTTTCACAGGCAGAAAGACCGCAAATGCCTGAGAAACCTCGTCATACAAGCCCGCCGCACGCAATTCTTCGATGTAAAGGTGATCCGCCGCACGCAAAATATCCGCATATTCTTGCCTGACCTCGCCGAGAATGCGTACCCCCAAACCCGGGCCAGGGAACGGATGCCGATAGACCATGTCATGCGGCAAACCCAGTTCAATGCCAATCTTGCGCACTTCGTCTTTGAACAATTCCCGCAGAGGTTCTACTAAGCGCAGCCGCATTCGTTCTGGCAACCCCCCCACATTGTGATGGGATTTGATGACATGGGCCTTGCCCGTGCGTGCCCCTGCGGATTCAATGACATCGGGATAGATCGTCCCCTGGGCGAGCCATCGAACACCAGGAAAGTGGGCCGCCTCTTCCTCGAAAACCGCAACAAACTGTTCTCCAATGATTTTGCGTTTGCGTTCTGGATCGGTTACGCCCTGCAAGGCAGTGAAAAAACGATCGGCTGCATTCACCCGCACGACCCGCACACCCAAATGACGTGCGAACGTCGCCATGACTTGATCCCCTTCGTGCAAGCGCAACAATCCATTGTCCACAAAAACGCAAATCAGTTGGCTTCCAATGGCGCGGTGCATCAGTGCGGCAACCACAGCAGAATCAACACCGCCTGAGAGACCCAGCAGCACTTCGTCACTGCCCACCTGGGAACGGATGCGTGCAATGCTCTCCGTCACGATATGGCTCGCCGTCCACAAAGCCGCACAACCGCAGATCTCGTGCAAAAAGCGTAACAGGAGGCGCGTTCCTTGGGGGGTATGGGTGACTTCTGGGTGGAACTGTAGGCCATAAAAACCGCGTGCTTCATCGGCAATCCCTGCGAGTGGCGCGTGATCAGTCGCGGCGATGGTCTTGAAGCCTGCGGGAAGAGCAGACACCCGATCCCCATGGCTCATCCAGACCTCAAGTACGCCACCCGAATCCCCAATACCGCTCAGCAGACGCGATTCACCGCAAAGACGCACCTGGGCATAGCCGTACTCACGCTTTGCGGAAGATTCCACCGCACCGCCGAGTTGTGCAGCCATGGTCTGAAGACCGTAGCAAATTCCCAGCACCGGCACACCCAGTGCAAACACCACTTGCGGAGCACGGGGAGTATCCTCTGCTGTGACCGATTCAGGGCCACCGGACAGAATGATGCCCTTGGGATCGAAAGCACGCACCTCTTCATCGGGGACGTCATAGGGCAGTATCTCGCAATAGACCATCGCCTCCCGCACACGCCGTGCGATGAGTTGGGTGTACTGAGAGCCAAAGTCGAGGATCAAAATGCGATCAGGGTGGGGAGTTGCGGTCATGGGCAAGGGGCGTTCACGGGGTTGGATAAAGAGTATACTACAGGATCCGGAGTCACCCGCTGTATAGGCACGTCCCTTCCCACAGCGGCATAGACGATCAATTTGCGTTTCCCTACTTTTTGGTGCTCTCTCCATGCGCATTGTTCAGGAAGCCCTGACCTTCGATGACGTTCTCCTGCTTCCCGCCTATTCTACGGTACTACCCCGTGATGTCGATCTTTCCACGCGGTTAAGCCGTGGCATTCGGCTCAACCTTCCGTTGGTGTCGGCCGCCATGGATACCGTGACAGAGGCACGTCTTGCCATCGCCATGGCTCAAGAAGGCGGTATTGGGATTATCCACAAAAACATGACGGTGGAGGAACATGCAGCACAGGTGCGCAAGGTCAAGAAATTTGAGAGTGGAGTCATCACCAACCCCATCACCGTAGGCCCATACACCAGTATTGGCGATGTTTTGCGTTTGACCCGCACCCACGGGATCTCTGGGGTACCGATTGTCAAGGGCGAGGATCTGTTGGGCATCGTCACCAGCCGAGATCTGCGCTTCGAGACCCGCTACGACAACCCCGTATCCAGCATCATGACCCCCAAAGAGCGACTCATCACTGTTCGCGAAGGGGCAGAACGAGAGGAAATCTTGGGGTTATTGCACCGTCATCGCATCGAGAAGGTCATGGTGGTGAACGAACACTTTCATCTACGCGGCATGATCACGGTCAAAGACATTCAAAAAGCCCGTGAAAACCCAAAAGCCAGCAAAGATCCAGAGGGGCGTCTACGTGTCGGGGCGGCCATCAGTGTCGGACAGACCAGCCAAGAGCGATCAGAGGCTCTGGTAGAAGCAGGAGTCGATGTGCTGGTGGTAGATACCGCGCATGGTCATTCGCAGAGTGTGCTCGACATGGTACGGTGGGTGAAACAGCGTTTTCCTGATCTGCAAGTCATCGGCGGCAACATCGCCACTGCCGCCGCAGCCCTCGCGTTGGTAGAAGCAGGTGTAGATGGCGTCAAGGTGGGGATTGGCCCAGGCTCTATCTGTACCACGCGCATTGTGGCCGGTGTTGGGGTACCCCAAATCACCGCAATTGCCAATGTGGCCGAGGCATTGCGAGACACCGATGTACCCATCATCGCCGATGGTGGTATTCGCTATTCAGGGGATCTCGCCAAAGCCATCGCAGCAGGTGCTTGGTCGGTGATGATGGGCAGCATGTTTGCCGGTACCGAAGAGGCACCCGGCGAAGTCGAACTCTATCAGGGACGATCCTACAAATCCTACCGTGGCATGGGATCCCTCGGTGCCATGGTACAACAACAGGGTTCCAGCGACCGTTATTTTCAAGAAGGTACCGTCGAGGTCGAAAAACTGGTACCGGAAGGCATTGAGGGTCGCATGCCCTACAAAGGGACGATCGCACCCCTCGTTTACCAACTCATGGGAGGACTGCGATCGAGCATGGGATACACAGGATGCCACACCCTCGATCAAATGCGCACCCTTTGTGAGTTTGTGCGCGTCACCGCCGCAGGAATGCGCGAGAGCCATGTGCATGACGTGATGATCACCAAAGAAGCACCGAATTATCGGGTCGATTTCTAGGGCAGTATCGATGTTGGACAAGCAGATGCGTGAGGAGGGGGGGGCAAGCCATTGGACAATCGGGTGGCAAGGTGGTTGGCAGGAGCCAGACGGTTCCTCACTCCTGCGAGACGATCCACGCGCCGCTTGATAGCACTATTGATAAGCTTGCCGATCACCATCGTTGTGCTCGGCAGTCTCTACCAACTCGGCATGGAACACCTGGAGGGAAAACCACGCGAATTCATGCAGAGCATCGAATGGGCCTCGGAAACCATCACAACCACTGGATACGGTGCCGATTCGCGTTGGCACCATCCATTGATGAATTTTTTTGTGATTGCTACCCAGTTTCTTGGGTTGTTTCTCGCCTTGCTGATCTTCCCCATCTATATACTTCCCTATTTTGAAGAACAATTCGAGTCACGCCTGCCACGCAAGCTCCCCGCCATGGACGGACGGGTATTGTTCTATCGATATGGGCCAGCCGTTGATTCCATGGTCGAGGAGTTGAAACGCGCTCAGGTTCCTTTCGTTATCCTAGAGGAAGACGATGCCATCGCACGTACTGTGCGCGATCGTGGTTATAACGTCGTTTTCGGTACCCTGGAAGAGCAAAGCAATTTGCTAGACAACATACAATCGGCACGCGCCTTGGTGACGAACGCCAATGATCACTCTGATGCGACGTTTATCATGATGGCGCGTGAGCAGGGCTTCGTAGGCCCGATTTTGGCCTTGGCGGAGGATCCGCTGCATCGAGGGCCAATGCTCAAAATCGGTGCCACGGTGGTCTTTACGCCCACGCACGCACTGGGCGCGGCACTTGCCGCACGAGCAAGTACCAAAATCAGCCCACACATGGAGGGTCTGCAGATCCTTGGCGAATATGTTGGCATTGCAGAGTTTCGCGTACAACCAGACAGTCCGCTTGCCAATGAACGACTCCGTGATTTGCACATGCGTGAACAGCACGGCGTCACGATCATTGGCCAATGGAACGATGGACGTTTTTCTTTGATCGATGGCGCGGATACCCGCATTGTGCCGGGTGCCATTCTGGTTGCGGTTGGTGCACATGCGAACCTTGCCAAGGTGACACACCTCGCGACTCCGATTTCTCGTCGTGGTCCGATTGTGGTAGCGGGCTATGGAACGGTTGGTGGCAAAGTGGCGGAAATGCTGCAGGACGCAGGCGAAACCACGGTGATTATCGACGAGCATGCAGCACAGGGGGTCGATGTTGTAGGCAACGTACTCGAACGCTCTACCCTAGATCGCGCCAAAGTGCGTGAAGCCAGTGCAGTTGTGCTTGCTCTCAGCAATGACAGTGCGGGTGTATTTGCAACAGCGGTCGTCCGAGACTATGCCCCCGATGTACCCCTGATTGCACGGGCGAACCGTGCCCCAAACGTCGCCCGATTGCACCAAGCGGGGGCTGATTTTGCCCTTTCTGTCGGGCAGGTCGCAGGTCAGATTCTTGCCCATTACCTGCTCGGTGAGAATATCATTACACTGGAACAGCGTATCCAATGCACCCGACTCACTGCGGGTGGTTTGGTGGGGTCTCACCCGTGGAATCCCAGCATTGGCGATCGAACAGGGGGCGCAGCCATCGTTGCTGTAGAGCGAGGAGAAAATGTATTCGTCGAGTTTACGTCCGATTTCACCATCTGCAAAGGGGATATGATTTTCGTCTGCGGCACACGTACTCATTTGGATCAGTACATGCGTACATTCAGCACCACGCCCTAGCACTTTTGATCGCTAGCACACCCACGAACCAAGGCAGCGTTTTATGCTGTCCTACGCAAAGTAGCCTAGACTAAAGTAGCTTGACAAACCAGGATGTAGCGCAAAGAATGTGGGTGTATTGTCAATACCAGGGGATCTTCAAGTCTTGTAACAACGGTTGAAACGATACAAAACCAGGTGTAAATGTCTTTCCAATGTAGTCATGACCTTATAGGGGGTTTGCTTCATGGATATCAAACGGCTGTATGCTCAGGGTCGTCAGGCGATGGTAGCCGGGTTTACGGCGACGAGTGTTGTTGCAATGAGTCTTCTGCTGTCCAGTTGTGCTACGCCCCTGACACAGGCCGAACGGATCGGTGCCGATGATGCTGTGGATGCCTGCCGTGCTTACGTGGTTGCGCTTGATTCAACGGGCAACTTCTTCGCAGAGGATATGCTCAAGGGTGCTGCTATGGGAGCTGCCGCTGGTGCTGGTACGGCCATTTTAGCCGGTATGCTGACTGGGAACACCTCGAACCTGGCCCAAAATGCAATGGTCGGCGCAGTCGCAGGTGGTATTGCGGGTGCAGCTGCCGGGTACTGGAAGCACAAGATGGATCAGAATAAGGATCAGGCTATCCTGTCGGTCAACAGCGACCTAAAACAAGAAATAGGCCAGATGGACAAAGCGAACCACGCTTTTGGTCAATTGCTCACCTGTCGTAAGCAGCAGTTTGCCGACATCAAATTGGGTGTCAAAAGGAAGACCCTCTCCGTCGAGCAGGCCAAGGCACAATGGGCAGCACAGCAAGGATATCTGGCGCGTGACATCAAACTGGCCGGTATGATCGACGAGAACATGGCAAAGCGCGGTGAGAATTACACCTATGCCGATCAACAGGTGAATGGTGCTGATCAAGGCAGTCAAGGGAGTGTAGAGAAATCGGCAGCGTCTACTACGCAACATGCAAAGCCCAAGAAGACAGTGACCAAGAAGAAGAAGGACACAGAAGTGGCAAGACCCAAGCGTGATCCGCAAAAGCAAGAATTGGCTGAGCTGACTTCCTCTAGACAGCACAAGGCAGAAGAGTTCCATAGCAACGTTCAGGTTGCAAAAGACCTCTCCACCTCCGATCCTGGCTTTACGAGTGGCCTGTTCCTCTTCGACAGGAATGGGTTGTTCAGCTAGAGCGACGTGCTCGTATCCATATCCGTCATCCATAGTGCTGGGGTACTGGCTTGACCAGGGGTGGTTTCCCCCTGGTCAGGTCGATCGGGGGGTTCTGATGCTGAAAGATGCGTGGTGTCCTGCCCTGCCTATGGGTAGGTGGTTTCTTTTCTTGTATACGATTTTGGTGTGGGTTGCGTTCGCGCAAGCGAGCGATGTTGTCCCTTCCGATGCACCTTTCGTTCGCATTGAAACCGGACAGCACATGGCTTCTGTCAACCAATTGTCGAGAGACACGAGCGGTAGGTTTGTCGTCACAGCGTCAGACGACAAGACGGTGCGCCTGTGGACACTCTCCGATGGGAAACTCCTGGATACCCTACGGGTGCCCATCGGGTCTGGTTTGGAGGGTGCACTCTATACAGCTGCGGTGTCTCCCGATGGTCACACCCTTGTTGCAGCAGGGTATACCTGCGTCAGTTGGGACAATGCTGCCTGCATTTATTTGTTCGATCTAGAGACGCACACTCTCAAGGCTAGGCTGACGTCTCTACCCGCCGTTGTCACACATCTTGCGTATTCGCCTGACGGTAAGGCCATTGTTGGTACCATGGGTGGCACCGCTGGGATTCGGGTGTGGAACAGCACCAATGGGAAAATGGTGATGCAAGACAGCGAATATACTGATTCTGCCACCTTCTTCACCTTCAACAACACCGGACGGCTGGCCGTTGTTTCGATGGATGGGTTCATTCGCCTCTACGATGCCTCTTATACGCGCATTCTGAAAGCGTCCCTCCCTAAAGGGAATAAGCCACACACGGTCGCTTTCTCCCCAGATGGGAAATGGCTGGCCGTAGGATACGAGAACAGCACCAAGGTGAGTGTGCTGAATGCTAACAATCTTTCCTTTGCCTATTCGCCCAATGTATCAGGACTCGTTGGTTCCTTCGGTGCTGTCGCCTGGATAGAGCGTGGTGGTGAGTTGCTGCTGGCGGCTGCGGGCACTGCCTCTGATGCAAACAAAAGGTACATCATTCGCTTTTGGTCCAAAGCAGGGCTAGGGGTCGCTCACGATGTTCCTGTCGCCGGTGACGTCATCATGGATTTGGAGGCCGCTGTCGGCGGAAAGTTGTTATTTGCCAGTGCTGAGCCTGCATGGGGGCTGGTCAATCCCGTGAGCGGTGTTGATTTTGTCAACCATGGGATGCTGAACGATTTTCGGGACATTGCCGAGGGGCGGTTTTCGGTATCCAATGATGGCATGGTGGTTGATTTTGGTACTCTACGGGGCGGAAAGCGGCCGTTTCGCTTCGATGCAAGACAACAAGAACTCACGATAGATCCACCGCAGGATGCGTCCCTGACCAACCCACTGGTGCACCACACCTCCGTCGTTGTCACCGATTGGAAAAACAACCCTGCCCCGAAACTGAACGGGAAACCGTTGTTGCTCGACAAAGGGGAATACGCCTTAAGCCTTGCGATCGATCCCGATGGGACACGGTTTCTGGTGGGCGGTGATTATGGTTTGCACCTGTTTGCCGCGAACGGACAACCGATCAAATCACAGGCTCTGCCGGGTGCCGCTTGGGGAGTCAATCTTTCTCGGGACGGGAAGCTCGCGGTGGTGGCCCTCGGAGATGGATCCATTCGCTGGTACAGCTTGGCCAAGGGCAAAGAACTAGAGGAAGTATCGGCCCTCTTTGTCGTGCCAGAGGGCAATCGATGGGTATCTTGGATCCCTGAGGGTTTCTTTAACCACTCCAGCGGTGGTGGAGAAAAGCTGATTGGCTACCATGTAAACCATGGAAAATCCAAGTCACCTGAATTTGTGTCCATAGAACAGACCTACCAGGTGTATTATTCACCCCATTTGGTCTCTCTGAAACTCCAAGGCGATCCAAACGGTGAGATCGCTCTGCGCATGAAAGACTCCGGCAATGTCGGCGTGGCGCTCACCACGAAGGCACCTCCCAAAGTTGCCTGGATTGAATACTGTCTCACGGTGCCAGGCGGCGCTGCAAATGACTGTCACTCCATCACCTCAGAAATCATCCCCTCAGAAATGGCGAGCAGGGATTATCGAAGGGACAATCAGGCAAAGACAGCTAGCACAGCACAGGCACCGTCTTTCGTTGCTGAACTTCCCCCAGGCACAGAAGCCGTCCGGTTGCGTTTTAAAGTGACCGATCAAGGAGGGGGCGTGGGCGGTATGGATGTTCTGCAAAACGCAAGGATTGCGGGCACCACCCGCGATTATCGGCGTGCCGCAGCCCCGGCACCAGCGGCGAACGATGGTGTGGTGGAGCGAACGATTGCTGTACAGCTTGGCGAAAACAACGTTCAGCTCAAAGTGTTCGACGGCAACAACGGGAATTACGGGGTGTCCAGTTTCCTGGGCTTCCGTGTAGCAGCCCCCCCTCAAACGGCCGGTCGGTCTCTGCAAACCGTCGAAGAGAAACCAAAACCGCGTCTTTTCCTCCTCTCCGCTGGTATCAACGAGTACGCTGGCGACGCACGTTTGTCGTTCCCTGTCTCTGATGCACGCGCCTTTTTTGATTACCTCAAGGATCACCCCAATCCCGTATACTCCGGCGGAGTGATAGGCGCTTCCTTCCTGAAGGATGGAGAGGTTACGGGGCCATCGATTGCTGCCGCGTTCGATAAGATCAAAGCCCTGAAACCAGGAGAGAATGACCGCGTCGTTGTCTATCTGTCAGGGCATGGTACGTTTGAGCCTAAGGAGGGCGGGTATTTTTTCATTACCTACGATGCCGATCATGCGACCCAGTTTTCTTATAAACTGGCCCTTGGACAGCAAGAGTTTCTAAACAACATGATCAAGGTATCGACAGCCGGTGGTATTTTGTTGATTCTTGATACGTGTCACTCAGGTGCCGGGGTGAGCAGCATCGTGGATGCCTCTAGAACCACCGAGGGGCAATTGGAGGGCGTCAGCAAAGTGGGCCAGTCCCTTGGGGATAAGGTACTCGTCTTGAGCGCAGCAAGCAGCAGTGAAACAGCCGCTGACGTCTACAAAGGACAGGAAGCAAACGAGTATTCTGGACAGCATGGCCCCTTCTCGGTCGCTGTACTCAAAGGACTTGCAGGCGATGGGAGTGCTGCAGACAAAGAGGGTAACGTGAACGCCGTCAACTTTGGCATGTACGTAAGCAAAAAACTCAGGGAATTGGCAAAAGAAAATAACCATCCCCAGAAGGCTAATTTTAAGACAGCCTCTGATTTGGGGGACAGTGGCGATTTTTTCTTAACGACCGTTCCGACTCACAGGTGACATCGATGAATGGATATAGTGTGACTGGACTGCTGAAAACAGTGGTCATCGTGCTTGCATTCTGCGTTGGTTCGCTTGCCATGGCAGCAGATTCGCGTGATTACGTCCGAACCAGGGGCGCTCCTACGGTGGCTGCAGATTCCCCGAGCCAGCAGGGTCTGTATGGCCTGGTCATTGGGATCAACGCCTACGACGATCCGATGCCCACGCTGGATGGTGCTATCAATGATGCCGATGATGTCGCAGATGCCCTCAAAAAGCGCAATGCCAACAAGGTTTGGCTGTTAGAAAACAAGGCGGTTACGCGTGATCATGTGATGGCCGCTTGGCATGCATTGGTCGGGACTGCAAAACCAGGGGACATGGTTCTCGTTCACCTCGCGGGTCATGGAGCACGATCTCCTGAGCGAATCCCTGGAACAGGCTCCGATGGGTTGGACGAGTTCTTGGTGCTTCCTACGTTTAAACAGGAGGGCCCAGATACCCGTGAGCGGATCGTCAACAAAGAATGGGGCGCACTGCTGCGAGAGGTACCACAGTTTAAGGTCATTTTCGTCGCCGATACTTGTCACTCCGGTTCTATGACCCGTGGCTATCACCCCAGAAAGTTAAAAACCCGTCTGCTCTCACGGGACACGATTATTCTGCATGACGACGCTCTGCCTTTGCCTGATAAAGACAAATGGTCTGTTTCCGTCCAGGACTTGTCCCATGTCGCCTACTTTGGTGCGGTCGGTCGTGCAGAACTCGACCCCGAGGTGCTGATCAGGGATCAGCCAGGCGGCGAAGAAAAGCCACGTGGTGCACTGAGTTGGGCCGTGGCCAATGGGCTGAGGGGGGCCGCTGATCTGAACAAAGATGGTATCGTCACCAAGGAAGAGTTGGTTACTTACGTCACAGACAACGTCAAAACCCAGACAGAGGGGGAACAACACCCCAGTATCCTGCCCGGGGGAGTCGAGTTGAAACTCCCAGTCGGCCAGACAGCGGCGGCCCCCCCGCTGAATGCACCGTCCGCCCCCCTCACGCTGGAGATTCCGAACGCCACACGGGTCTCCCCAACGGATCTGGTGAGCAAGTTGCACAATGTAGTGCTGGTGAGCGATGGCAAGGCAGCTGACCTGACCTGGGACGTGGCACAAGGAAAACTGCGCAACCAGGCACAAGACACCCTGATCTTTCCAGAAGCTGCCCCTGGTGCTGCATCTCCAACCCCTGCCGCAGAAGCTTCACGAGACTATCGCCGCACCCCTCCCCAAGAGGTGGCAAGTGCTCGGGACGGTCTGAGCGATCTGCCTAGAATGCAGGCAGCGATCGACAAAAGGGTGGTGGCATTGTGGCTTGGGACACTCAGCGCCTCTCAGCCGCTGACGATGACGCTCACGCCACTCGATACGGTGCAGCACAAAGGGGATCATGCCGTGCTAAGCATCAGCGGAAACGACTCTCCGTTCTTAACCGTCGTCAACCTTGGCCCAAGCGGAAACATCAATCTCCTTTACCCAGTCGATGGGGATCCCCTAGAAATACAAAAGGGACAGCCTTACCAGATTCCGATGACAGCAGATGGCCCGTTCGGTGCCGAGCATTTTCTCGCCATTGCAAGCGATCGAGCACTCACGTCACTACACAAAGGATTGGCAGCGATAGACGGCAAACCACAACTGGATGAATTCAAAAGACTCCTAGCAGATGCGATTCATGATGTCAAGTTCCAAATGGGCATCCATTCCGTCTTTACCTCGCCATAATAAAGCGTAGGATGCCAACCTTCTCACCTACAGGAGGAAAAAACTATAGCAACCACGGGTACTCTACAAGCATTGTCCATCACACACCTTCCATCACAGCCCCTGAAGAGAGGTATACCCTATGCGCTCCAAAATGTTACGACTCATCGCCTACACTGCCCTTGCGTGTGTATCCTCGTATGCCATGGCCGAAGCCGAGGGCGATCAGAGTGGATCCGCTGATGCGGTCGCCAATGTGGCACTCGCTAACCAATTGGCTGCCTACGGCAAGGCCAACAAAGATCCCATCGCCCTTATTTCCGCCGCACGTATTCTGAAAGGTTCAGGCATCCAAGACACCGCCCGTGCGAAGAACTCGGAAGTGTCAGACCCCAAAAAAGAGGCCAAGGCACATGTTGCTGCCGCTCCAACGGCTGCCAAACCCAAATCCAACGCGGATGCTGTGAAAGATTTTCTTGATCAGGCACGCACGTTTGCCAATGGAACGCCTGAAATCGTGGCGCTCGCAGATATGACAGGCAAAATGCTCGGTACCCGTGGTGCCTTCGGCGGCCCCAAGAGAACCGTAGATACCGTATTGTCCGGTCATCGTGACGTCTACCGTATTGCATTCCGTGGGCACGAATCGGCAGCAATCGCACTGAGAACAGATGATTCCTCGGATGTCAGTATCGCGGTGTACGACGGTGACGGAGATCGCATTTGCTCTGGTGAGGTACAGACAGGCCATGTCGCCCTGTGCAAGTGGAGACCACGCACAGCATCCACCTACACCATCTCCATCACCAACAACGGGGATGAAGACAGCGATTATGCACTTGTGACCAACTGATACCCTCGGCTTGAACGTTTTTGACAGCGCATATCACCCCTCCCTTTACAGAGAGGGGTTTTTCGTGGCTATGTCAACCACCCCTGCCTAAAGGCGGGGCTTGTGAAAGCAAGCCTGGGGTTGACCAGCCTAAGCCACAGAGCACCGTGGCTACAACCGTCTCCTTTCATCCCCGCCCTGAAGGGCAGGGTTTCTCGGAGACATTGATGATGAAAACAACGGGTGTGAGACAGATGCTGTATCGTGTGATCACTGCGGTTGTGTGGTGGGTGGTAGCGTGCAGCGTGGGGGGAGGCGCATTGGCAGGGGAGCGATGCCGACACCCCGTCACATGCCCTCGCGTGGAAGAGGCGGGTTTTGCTACCATCCTCCACCGATCCGAATCAAGCTTGGCGATCTTCCAGTTGGTCGAGAATCCCCATGTTTTTGTGATCGACTTTCCCGATCTTGATGCGCAAGGAGAGGCGCTCAACCGAGTGGCCGCCCTGATCGAGAAGCGTGATGCACCGAAGAAGCGCCTCCTGAATGACCATGAATTAGCCAGCGCGATTGCACACGCTGGACGAACACCCGCGACCTATTTCTTGGCGCATGACTACCGCCTCCCTGATCTAGCCCGTGCGTTCACCTTGGCAGAACACCAGAAACTGGCTTTGAATCGGAGGGAGCGTTGCGTGGTCACACTGCTCAAAACCTCAGGTACCGCAAGAACAGAGGGAGAGTACAGCATCATTTCTATCTCCGCCGTCGGGCCTTCGTCTCCTCCGCAAGCCAAGCTACATCTGAGTACATCCGCGAGAGCGGCCCTCTTGCGTCATGAGGTCAGCCATGGTGAATATTTTACCAATGGGCGTTATTTTAAATACTGCTGGGATTTCTGGCATCACTTACCGCCTGACGTACAACAAGTATTCAGAGACGGCTTGGGCGATCTCGGCTATGATGCAAGCCAAGAGGATCTGATGGTCAATGAGACGCAAGCCTATCTCTGGGAACTCGACAATGCCGCGATGATTGACATGAACCTACGTCAATACCATACCAGCATCGAATCGCTGAGAAAGGTTTTTTTGAACGGATTGGATGCCAGTCGACCACCGATCAGCCAACTCTTTACCCTTAAGGAAATGAGGGTTCCCTGTCCGTACAACGCACCAGGCGCACGGAAAATAGAGAAAATAACCGAACCACCCTCGTCTAGAGGCGGAGATTTGTAAAGACAGACCCGAGGTTGACCAAGCTCACTCTGGTTCCGAGTCTTCGGGCCACCTTGCAACGAAGTACGAGATTCACATGGAGACACTGATGAAACCATCCAGCATCCTTGCGGCCCTTGTTGCGCTCTCTTTCACTACGGGCGCGGCGACAGCTCAAGACATGCAGCCTGGGCAGTGGGACATTGCACTCACCATGACCACGCCGAGCGTTCCTGACCAGAGCTTTGGTCCCTTTACCCAGGGCTATTGTATCTCAGCGGCAGATGTCGCCAACCCAACCCGTCTCTTGGGCATTATCGGGGCCGCGCCGAGTACCTGCACCTACGGCAACCAGCAAACCTCAGGCAACGAGATGGGTTTTAGCATCTCCTGCCAAGGCGCTGTCGCCATGGATGGCAGTGGTCATACCAGTTGGACACAGGATACCCTGTCAGGGACGCTTGAGATCACGACCCACCCGAAGGACAACACGCCACCCCTCGTGACCCATGTGACGATATCCGCACACCGCACAGGCGGGTGCTGATCACCGACGACAGGCAAACTGATCACGCAGCGCGTTCAACACCAGCGCACGTGCTTCGTCTCGCTGAGAATGGGGGTGAGCACGGACATACTTGCCCACTTGCTGAACAACACTTTCCATGGGTAGGGTGTCGGGAAGGCACAGGGCAGCTCCGTCCAGCGCGTCCAGCGCCCCTCGAACGTAGCCGAGAAACATCCCCGCCTTGATCGAGTTGCCCTCAAATCCGCTTTGAATCTTGAGGTATTCCTGCAGATAGTCGTTCAATTCCTGATCACGCATGGGTTGCGCGAAGGACTGCCTCCCAAGGAACAGGGTGAAGAGCACTACAGAGAGGGGAACCGCCAAACGCCGAAGACGCTTTGGCCAAGGTGAGTTTTGAAGCGCCACCACACCCTCCGCTTCCGCTGGCAACGTGGCTGAGGTGCATTGGCCGATACTCCGGCGGTCAGAGGGTTGGGAGGTGAGCCAGGAACTCAATCGCGAACGAACAGATTGTAAAACCAGGCAAAGACAGCACCGCAGAAGGCACCATTGACCAAGCCGTACCCTGCCCCTACAAACGCAGCCAGCATGGTACTTTTGGCAAGGCTCAGGTGATAGCCAGGACAGACGGAGGCAACCAAGCTCATGAATGCCTCGCCGTAGTGTGGCGAGTAGGTGGCTTGCACCAAGGCGACGACCAGTATCGAACCACCAAAAAACAACCCAAACGCTAAAGCCAATGGAATAACACGGAGTTTCATCAGAGATCCTTAAGAAAGTAGACAGTGATGGATGGGAAGGGGACGAAGCAGACGCAACGAGCGGCGAGGAAACACCACACTACCGCAGGGCAGACTTGCTTCGATTCTGAATCCACCGTCGTTGTAGGACGACGGCACCGCTTCAGTGATACAATGTTTCGATGAGGCGAGGTTGGTGCCGAGGAGAGGACTTGAACCTCCACGAAGTTACCCCCACTAGAACCTGAATCTAGCGCGTCTACCAGTTCCGCCACCTCGGCTTGTCACAACAGACCCTACACACAGCGCAGACAGTGCGCACTCTATCTAGCAGGATTGGTATTGTCAACGATGTCAAAACAAAAATTGGATCCTTTCCAGGCCCGGGAAGCGCAGAAATACGAGCAACCCATCCCAAGCCGAGAATTTATTTTGGCGCACTTGGAAGATCGCGAGACGCCACTCACCGAAGAGACCTTGGCGGAGGAGCTTTCGCTCACCGGTGACCAAGAACGCGAGGCCCTGCGACGACGGTTACGGGCGATGGAGCGAGACGGCCAAATCGTGCGCAACCGACGGCATGGGTATGGCCTCCCCAAAAAGATGGATCTCGTCAAAGGACGGGTCAGTGCCCACCACGATGGCTTTGGTTTTCTGATTCCGGACACGGGGGGAGCGCACCTGTTCTTGCACGCCCGACAGATGGCAGCTTTGATGCATGGCGATCGGATTTTGGCGCGTGTGGTGGGGATGGATCAGCGTGGTAGGCTAGAAGGCGCGGTTGTCGAGATTTTGGAGCGTGCGGTTCATAAAGCGGTCGGGCGTTTCATGGTCGAGGGAGGCATCGCGTTTGTGATGCCAAGCGAGAAGCGGTTTCGTCGGGACATTTTGATTCCGGTGGAGCATCGCGGAAACGCACAAGCGGGCCAGATCGTGGCAGTCGAGATCGTCGAACAGCCGACGGCCTACCGTCAGCCCATTGGACGCGTGACGGAGGTGCTCGGTGAACATCTTGCCCCAGGGATGGAGATTGACGTTGCGATCCGAAGCTTTGATCTACCAAACGAGTGGCCACCCGAAGTAGAACAAGAGCTGTCTGCCTTCTCCTCGGAAGTGCCCGCAGATGCGCTACGGGGCCGTGAGGATCTGCGGACACTGCCCCTCCTCACCATCGATGGCGAAGATGCACGCGATTTCGATGATGCGGTGTACTGTGAGCCAGAAGACAAAGGCTGGCGACTGCTTGTCGCCATCGCGGATGTGTCTGCCTATGTCGTGCCTGGGAGTGCGTTGGATCAAGAGGCGTTTCGTCGGGGCACTTCGGTCTACTTTCCGGAGCAGGTGATCCCCATGCTGCCGGAGAAACTTTCCAATGGACTGTGTTCTCTGAATCCGCATGTGGATCGCCTGTGCATGGTGTGTGAGATGCACATCGGGCCACGGGGCAAACTGCGTGATTTTCGCTTTTTTCCGGCGGTCATGCGATCGGCCGCAAGGCTCACGTACACCGTGGTGGCTGCGATTCTGGCGGGTGACGTGCCGTTGCGTCAGCAACACGCTTTGCTCGTTCCGCACATCGTACACCTGCATACCCTCTACAAAGTCTTGAGCAAACGTCGCACGGGACGTGGGGCCATTGATTTTGATGGCTCCGAAACCCGTATTGTCTTTGGGGCACACCGAAAAATCGAGCGCATTGTGCCGGTGGTGCGGAACGATGCCCACAAGCTTATCGAAGAATGTATGATCGCGGCCAATGTAGCAGCGGCGGAGTTCCTAACGGCACGCCGTATTCCGCTTCTGTATCGAGTCCACGAAGGGCCTGACCAAACCAAACTGGAGGCAGTACGCCAGTTTTTGGGGGAGTTGGGGATTTCGCTGGGGGGAGGAGACGATCCAACGCCTAAGGATTTTGCACGGATCATCACACAGACAGCAGACCGTCTGGACGCACACCTGATCCAAGTGGTGTTGTTGCGCAGTCTAAGCCAGGCGATTTACAGTGCCGAGAATAAAGGGCATTTTGGGCTTGCGTTCAAGGCGTATGCTCATTTTACTTCTCCGATTCGTCGCTATCCTGATCTTATGGTACACCGTGCGATTCGCCATCTTTTGATGGGAGGTACCCCCAGTGAGTTCGCTTATAAGCGTACCGACATGGAAAGCATCGGCGAACACTGTTCGACCACCGAACGACGCGCCGACGAAGCCACCTGGGACGTGATCAACTGGCTCAAATGCGAATATATGCTGGACAAGGTCGCTGAAGAGTTTGACGGGGTGATCAGTTCGGTCACTTCGTTTGGGTTGTTTGTGGAACTCAATGAGATTCATATCGATGGTTTGGTGCACATCACGAGCCTCGCCAATGATTATTACCACTTTGATCCGATTCATCACCGACTGACCGGAGAACACACAAAACGCATTTTCCGTATTGGGGATCCACTCCGTATCCAGGTGGCTTCTGTCAGTCTTGAGAACCGCAAGATCGATTTTATGCCCGCCGATCCTGCCCTCCGTGGTGAAAAGAAAAAACACAAAGGCAAACCACGGGGTTAGTTATCGTGGCTACCAATCGAGGTGTCGCTTAGATGATGGCACCCGATACCTGGATTCAAGTTTGAAGTGCAACGGTACGGTGTTCGGATTGTAACGCATTACTGAACACGTTAAAAGGAGTTTCAAATCGGAGACACTTTCGTGGTCGGTGATTGAGGAGTTCCTGTGCTTTTTTGACGGCTTGTTTTGTGATGCATTTGAGGTTCATATCCTTCAGGGAAGTCGCCATTTTTCGCGATACCCGACTGGGACATCCCAGTCGCCGTCGGGAGCGAAAAATTGGCGACATGCCGTGCCTTCGGCGCCCGCGCCGCCCTGCGTCCG
>CAIJYR010000024.1 GCA_903824965.1 uncultured Thiotrichales bacterium | reverse complement strand
CGCCGTGCTCGGTTGCCTTACGTTTTGTCTCAGCCCGCGATACGGCTGCGGACATCGACAAAACGTACGGCCCTCACGGCTACGCGGGGCTCGTCGCACTACGCTTCGCTCCATGTGCTCCTCGATTGATTACTATAAGGCTACATTAATCCATTACCTCTTGGAAGGATTCTGATGGTGGTCATAGGTGGCAACTTGGGTTCTCAATATACAGAGTGATATGGGTTTGAGAGGAATAAAGACATTGAAACAGTCGCTCAACCCAGCCTTTTTCCTAAAAAAATGGACGATTAGCAGCTACTAATCGTTGCCCTGGACATCAAAGCAGTGTGCGCTTTACGCTGAAAAACAACAGCATTACGATTGTTTTTGTGGGCGTGTATTGTTCTGCGAAAGCAAACCCATCGCTACAGAGGCCAACAACGGAATGATCTGGGTGGCAGCAGCAATACTCCAAAGTACCGCTTCGCGATTGGAGGGCGCATCATAAGCCACCCGTACCAAGGCCACCCCAACCAAGAATGCCAACACACCATGCAACAGCGGCAACCGATCGCGGAAGTGTTGTTTGGTTTTTGGAGTCACTTCAAAGGGAGTCAGTCGGCGCACAGCAGCCACCACAAGGGCAACTCCCACCGAAGGTGACAACGACTGACCCGCCAAACACGCCAAAGCACCCTTCTGTCGATTACCACCATTGACGGTTGTGGCAATTTTGTAGCGGATCCACTGCCGTCCCAGTGCAATCACAATCAAACTGATGGATAGAATCGCTGCAGGTGGCGCTAATCGCCCCCACGATTGTGGCATGAGCGCAGCCCATACCAACGTCAACGGTACCAACAGAGCGAGAATGGTGTCTCCGATCCAACTTGCCCAGCCTTCTAGATAACGCCGCGCCAACAACCGACCACGTCTCCCTGTACTCAGCAAAAGGGTGGGGAGCTGACGAAGGGCAATGCCGAGTCCCCCAATCGCCCAACGACAACGCTGACGACGGTATCCTCGCCAGCTGTGCGGCGACAATCCGGTACCCAAGGGGTGTGCGATATAACGGCACGCATACCCTCTGCTTTGGAAACGCAGACCCAATTCTGCATCTTCGGTAATCGACCAAGTCGCCCAACTGCCATTGCTTTCCAGGATACGCCTATCAATGACGGTCATGGTGCCATGTTGAATAAAGGATTCATCCAACGCACGCAAACGCATTCCGGCAAGAAAAAAGGTTCTGTATTCTTCGGTAATGGCCAATTTAAACCTGTTCTCGTACCCGTCGCGGTGTTCTTGAGGCGCTTGGACAAAAGCAACCCCAGGCGCAAACTCGTTCATTGCATAGCGCAACCAACGGGCGTCTACTTCATAATCGGCATCCACCACGGCAATATAGCGAGCCTCTAGATGGGTATGGTTCAGTGCGATATTCAGTGCCCCTGCTTTAAAGCCTTTTACCCCTTCGTAATGGTAATAATGAATGGGTACCCCTGTCCGTTGTGAGATGGCGCATGCTGCATCACGCGCAGGTTCCCACAAGGCTGGATCGGCGGTATTGTTATCAATTACAATGATTTCTTTGTTCTGCCAATCCAAAGCAGCCAAACTTTCTAGGGTGTGTTGCACAAGCAATGGTGATTCGGCATAGGTCGCGAGATGAATCGAGACCATACGATCATCTTCTGCGGGCAATGGCCCCAAAGGGGTTGGAAAACCCAAGACGATAACACCCTCCAGTTCGCGGGCATCCACCCGTAGCATCCACAATGCAATCATGGTGAGGCTGATCGTCAACGCATCCGTCAACAATCCCAAGGGCGTGTGATAATGATGCATCAGATGTGCAACAATACCTGCCAAAGTGATTGCAGTGAGTGCATCCGCTGCCAAGGTCGTTGGGCCTCGCTCTGTTTGTCGAAGAGCGATCAGGAGAGCAAACAAGGCCGCCATCAGCAGCGGCCATCCATCGACAGGCAGGGTGGTACCGTTCAGATCGTATTTTGGTTTTCGTTGTGCATCATAGACACCCCAATAAGGGCCAGCGGCCCCTTCGATAGACGTTTTCCAAGCCCCATCGATGCCCTCCATCACGTAGGTTTCCAATCCTGCGCTCTTTGTCCAGGCCAAGAAACGTGCTAGATAATCTGCTTGCACGGATATCTGCGCGGTATTGCGCCAAGATGAGTCACCTGCACTGGGCCATCCGCTCTCCCCAATTACCACACGTTTGCCGGGATAGCGCCGCTGTACTTCTTCGACCTTAGAAATGGCATACGCCACCGGATCCATACCCTGCACATCTTCCCAATATGGGAGTACATGGAGGGTAATAAAATCGACCTGTTTGGCAAATTCGGGACGGTAAAGCCAAAACCCCCAAGGCTCTGCCGTTGAAACCGGCACAGGACTGCTGGCCTTGGCTTGAAGAATCAACTCCATAAGCTGATGCTCGGTCACATCACCGCGCAAGACGCTTTCTGATCCAATGATCAGACCGCTTGTTTGTGTATGACTCTGTGCAATGGCTGCTGCGATTTCAGCACGGTTGCGCTCGTGATCTTTCCCAATCCAAGCTCCCTGTAACACCAGTAAGCCCTGCGCACGCGCAGCATCACCGGCATCACGCCATTCGTCTGCCGCACCATAAATACGGATACGTTGTGCATAGGGCTTTAAGAGGGTGATGTCCTCGTCTATTTCCACACGTTGTGGCCGCACTTGCCCCTTTTCTGGCCCCTGCCCGACACGGTACGGCTGATAAGCCCACCCTTGTAGGACAGGCGCGATAGGGGTATGTCGGTGGATACTGTCCGAAACGATTTGTGGAAGAAAGGGGACTATAGAAAACAGCATCGTCAGAAAAGCATAGATCTGCCATCGACGCAGAAAGGGGGTGACAACAGAACGTACCTCTTTCATCAACATCTCCGAGAAAACCAAACGGCTAGCAATCAGTATCAACCTCTCCCACCCACGCGGAGCAGGGATCTGGTCTTACAGATACGGTTCGTCCACAGCCCTTTTTCTCACCACACGGCAAGGCGTTCCAAAGGATACACACTCAGAAGGAATGGGGCGGACGACCACAGAACCAGCGCCCACCACGGTATAGGCGCCAATGGTCATTTTCTGTATCACGGAAGCACCCAATCCAATCGCTGTATAAGCACCTACAACCACATTGCCACCCAGCGTTACACCGGGGGCAATGCTGGCGTACTCATGGAGTGTGCAATCATGGTCGACGATTGATCCAGTATTCAGGATACAATGACGCCCAATCTGCACACAGGGATTGAGCATACCTCCGGCCATAATCACCGTGCCCTCGGCAACCGTGACCTCTTTTCCAAGTTGCACCGAGGGGTGAATCGCCGTCACAAAGGTAAACGATTCGCACCACTGCTGGATTTGGGTGACAATGCGGTGTCGTTGCCAGTTGTCGCCAACCGCAACCAACCCAGCCCTGATTCCACGATCAAGATATTGTCTGAGGTCACTGGCCACCGGATATCCCATCAAACGACCCTCTGGCGCCGTATCATCCACGAGACCAACAATGTGGTGGATACCCGAACGTTCAAGAATGTCTATAATGACCTTGGCGTGACCACCCGCCCCATAGAGCACAACCTCCGCCATAGCGTTATGCCTGCATTCTGCGAATGGTATCCACAATCGATTCTGCAATACCAAAATCCAACGCAGGAAAAATCGGCAAACACAGCACTTGTTGAGACAGTCGTTTTGCAACAGGCAGGTTTGTTGGGTTGGCAGACGGCAGACCACGATACATGGGCATATCGGAGATCAGCGGATAAAAATAACGTCTTGTATAAATGTCCTCTTTTCTGAGGGCATGGTGAAGATCATCGCGACGCAGTGGATAATCGTCCTCTACAAGAATGGGAAAATAGGAGAAGGTGCGTACCGTATCTTCCGGTTCCGAAAGACATTTGATGCCCTTGATCCCAGACAATCCCTCCCGATACAAAGCGTCGATTTTGCCACGACTGGCGATCGCATCGTCTACGTACTTCAGTTGCAAAAGACCAAAGGCTGCATTGATCTCGCTCATCTTGCCGTTAATGCCGGGTGCAGTGACGGTCACTTCATCGGCAAAACCGAAATTCTTGAGATAGTCAATGCGACGCTTGGTTTTTGCATCTGGGCATACGATGGCACCTCCCTCAAAAGTATTGTACACTTTGGTGGCATGAAAACTCAGAACAGACAAATCGCCATGGGTCAATAGGCTCTCTTTCTTATACTGTACCCCAAATGCATGGGCCGCATCGTAAATGACTTTCAGGCCATAGGTATCGGCGAGAAGCTCGATACGCTCTACGTCACAGGGCCGCCCATAGCAATGCACAGGCATAATGGCGGTGGTGCGTGGTGTAATGACCTGCTCGATTTTGTCTGGATCAAGGTTGCAGGACTCTGGATCGATGTCAACAAAAACAGGCGTCAAACCATTCCAGAGTAGCGAGTTGGCGGTTGCAACAAAGGAAAACGGTGTTGTAATGACTTCGCCCACGATACGCAAGGTTTGCAGTGCGGTAATGAGCGCAATGGTTCCGTTGGTGAACAAAGCCAAGTGTGCAACACCGAGGTACTCACACAACGCTTGTTCTAATTGTTTATGGAACGGGCCATTGTTGGTCAGACACTTGCTTTCCCAAATCTCTTCGAGGTATGGGATAAACTCCGCCAGGGGGGGTAGATGGGGTTGTGTGACATAGATGGGCTTTTTCATGTTCAATCCTCATCAGGAATCCTTAGGGAGCGCAGCGAGTTTATCCCATGCAACGACTGGGCTTAAGTACCCCTCCATACAATGCGTCGCTAGGCCAGGAATCGGAGTCAATAAAACACGCTGGTTTTCCCCAACTAGTTTGCTGAAGAAATAATAATCTGTCATCCCTGAAGTGAGGATCGCATAATCTGCATCCAACGTCTGTTTCCTGATCAAGAACGAAGCACAGGTACTGGGCGCTGTTCGCCAATGGTGTGATGGGCTGTAAAAAAGGCTCGCGGTGAGGGATTGGTACATCGGAAAATCGTACTTGTCACGATGATCATAAAGCGAAAGATAATCAAAAACGATACCTGAATTCTTCAGCTCAAATACTTTACTCACCCATTCGTGCTGATGTAGATAATCGTTCTCAAGAATATAGATGAGATCGTCTTGCGGCATAGTGGCAGTGCGTGCCATGTATAGCGTAATCAGGAAAGAATTGATATCTGATCCGGCTTTGATGAACTGTAGACTGATTTCTGGTGTCTGGCCTACACAATATTGGCTCGAAAAATCGTCTATGAAATCATCGGGGGTACCATCGTACACAATCGTGATCTGCACGCGATCGGAGAGCTTATCAGCACGAATAGTATGCAACAGATTGACAAAACAACCTTCATGACTAAACCATGCGGGACGCCGTTTCCCAGGGTCACGACTGGTTCGATCGGCTTTGATATGAACGTGACGGTAATAAATATGCAAGGTCTTTCCGATCGTCGCCATCGCGGGTTTCTCTTCCTGGGGGGAGGGTGCTAGTGAAGCACAGATCACGTAGTATCCTCAGTGCTCTAAGACACACAGACCACTTCTCTCAGGAAGGGCCGTTGGGGTAACGCGCACATCGCGTGAGAAGGGGAGGGGAGCTGCGCAAAAAATACGCTGGAGCGCACGTTTACCAACCGGAAAGCAGAGGTTATGATACAGCCTTATTGCGAATGCCCGCAACCAATACTGGCATCCGCACCCTAAGCCCTAAGGGTTTGAACAGGTGCCTGGCGTTGATGTTCCTCGCATTTTACGATAAGCCTATTCTATGGTTCAGGAAATCTACCCGTTGTTACTGGATGCTGCCGCACGGGAAGCCAAGGGCGAGATGTTGGCGGCTGTGCAATGCTACCGTGAAGCATCCGCCCTAAACCCAGGCTATGCAGTGCCCTTTACTCGCCTCTCCACGATGATGGTACGGGCACTGTGGGGTATGCCACCCGCACCACGCCCACAGCTCTCCGACGATCAAAACAGGGTTGGCATGACGACACTAGGAAGCAACGGTCGTTTTGGCAACCAACTGTTTCAATATGCGTATCTTCGTCTCTACGCAGATGCCTGTGGATGTGCCGTAGAGATGCCCGATTGGATTGGCCGTGATCTGTTTGGATGTGACGATCCGCTCCCTTCCATCGCACTGCCCGTCTTTCGTGAGACGGAATTCGATACCCCTGTTGCACTGCAAGCAACCGTCGATCACGCGATCAATGTTGATCTGTACGGATATTTTGATTTCCCGACACAGCACTGGCAACCGTTTCGTCATCGTTTTCGTGATCTTTTTCATCTGCGCCCACCCGTACAACAATGGCTGAATGCGATCTATGCGGGCCTCGGCACCGAAGGGAAAACCGTTGTAGCCATTCATATTCGTCACGGAGATTTTGGGGGTTCTCATTTCTGGATTGCCCCCACCCAGTGGTACAAAACATGGCTACGCGCCCTTTGGCCACAACTTGAACAACCGTTACTCTTTGTTGCGACGGATGATCCGGCTGTCCTGACCGAGTTTGCGGAATATCACCCTCTTTCTAGCCAACAGCTTACGTTTATTCCAGAAGACATACGCTACTTGATTGATTTCTTCGTGCTGACAAAAGCGGATTTTGTGGCAACCTCGAACAGTACCTTTTCGTTTGTTTCCGCGATGATCAATGAAAAATCGCGTAGCACAGTACGCCCTGATCCCATGGCACGCGGATTGGTTGCCTTTGATCCCTGGGATGCTCCGATTCGGCTCCACAATCCCTGGTTGGCCGAAGAAACGGCATGCAGTGCTGCAGAGAAGTCTATCCTAGAAAGAATGGTACCAGACGGATCCGTAGTCTTTGACCTCGGAGCCAAACGAGGAGAGTGGCTACGCGCTGTACAGGCCACAGGAAAACAGGATCGTTTCTATGCCTTTGAACCCGAACCTGTAGCGTTTTCTGCGCTGGCTTGCTGGTCGGAGATCACCCGTCCTACCACCGTAACGGTCATCCACACTCCTCCCGCCGTCGTTGTGTCCCCGAAACCAGATCGCGTATGGGTGCGGCTGAAGCACTGGTGGCAACGCATGACCCACGCAACCCCGCGTGGCGACAAGACAGCAGGCCATGATCATGCCAATGGATGGGCCACGGTTGCACCTGTGTTGATCGATGCTTTTTGTGCTGAACACGGTATACCACACATTCATTTTCTTCGAATAGACAGCCGATACTCCGCCCTTGCGGTACTACACCACGCCACGCGATTACTCCGTCACGCCCGTATAGACGCCATTCAGTTTCAGGGCACAGGAGTGGCGTTGCGCGAAGTATTCCAATGCTTACGTCCGTATGGCTACCTGTTTCTCCGGTTTGATGCTTCCTCGTCTGTGTGGATTCCGCAATGGACGGACGATCTGGGGCATGATCATGACGCTTATTACGTTGCCATTCATGCACGGTTAGCGCCGTATTATGGACTGGGTCATCCGCGCACCGTGGACATTGCCGAAATCATCGATCGTCACGGGGTCACGGCCCGTGGTGTGATTCAGATCGGCGCACGCTACGGAGCAGCCTCGGAAATTGCCGAAATCTCTGCCATCCCCCAGTTGAGGATCGAAGCGGATCCAAAAGCATTTGAAGAAATATCCAAACACCATGGGAATGCGCCGAACACGGTATTGCTCAATCGCGCCATCACAGACACCAATGGGACAGTGCGTTTCTATGTGAATCATGTCCGATCATGCAGCTCTTGCCTGAAGCCCGGTTTCCTCACAGTGCTTGATCCACAAGCGACTGTGCACAGTGAAATCGCGGTACCCTGTTCACGTCTTGATGATTTGCTGCTTGCGCTGGGTGCACACCCCTCGACCTATAATCTCCTGACGATCGATGTTCGTGGCGCTGAACTGGGGGTGCTGCGGGGCGCCGGAGATTGGCTGCGCAACTTTGATCTCCTCCACACGACGATCTATTTCGCAGACCTCTACGAGGGAGGCGCGTCCCTCGATGCCATCGACGATGCGCTGGCCAGTCATGGTTTTCGTCGTATTGAACTAGTCTCTCCCTCTCACCCCGCATGGGGGGAGGCCGTGTATCTTCGCAAGGAAGCACCCTTGGTATACCGAACAGCGCCGAGTTGCCAAATAGGCACCTTGGCTACGTTGCTAACGACTCACCTGGGTGCTCGACGTCATGGTTGCTTCGTGGAAGTCGGCGCATTCGATGGAGAACTGTGCAGCAATACTTCCTTTCTTGCCGATTTGGGATGGCGGGGGTTATACATCGAACCCATCCCTGCCTACGCGCAGGCTTGTATGCGCCGTCACGCGCACAATACTGCCGTCGATGTGGTTCCTGTGGCCGTTGGATCGAAAGCAGGGGTACATGCGTTCTGGGATGTAGGCATCCTAACGACAGGCGATCCGACCATGACTGCCCTTTATGGTGCCATTCCATGGACCAAGGATTCCATTGCTGCTGCAAGCGTCGTCCAGGTACAATCCGAACGGTTAGAGACTCTATTGCATCGTTATGGCATTGTTCCCAGATTTGACCTTCTGGTAATCGATGTAGGAGGACAAGAAGAAGAAGTCCTGCATTCGTTTTCGATCGAGGATTGGCAACCCCGCGTGATTATCGTTGCATTGAGCGATGATCACCCTGATTTCGGACAATATGCGGAGATACAACAGCGGTGTGCGAACGTGCGCCAACGGCTCAGCAGCCTTGGCTACCGCGAGGTCTATCGCGATGAAATCAACACCCTCTTCGCAAAATCTTTGTAAACGTAACAATGTAAAAAAGACCCATACCCATGAGTTACCCTCAGAAAACACATGAAATATTGCGCACAGTCGTAATTACGCCCATCTACAAAGAATCTCTGTCGAGCACAGAGGAGTGGGTATTGCGGCATTCCCTGAACCGACTGATGGATCATGATACCTATTTCATCGCCCCCCATCGGTTGGACATTGCTTTCTACAAAGAGCGATTCGAAGGTGTGCGCTTTATGTTTTTTCATGATTCCTATTTTGAATCGCCGCAAACATACAGTAGGCTTTTATTAAACGTTGCGTTTTACTATCGGTTTACGAGTTACTCGCACATGCTGATTGTACAAACAGACGCCGTGGTACTGAAAGATGAATTGCACTGGTGGGTAAATAGCCCATTTGATTTTGTTGGCGCACCTTGGCAGCTTCCCCTGTCCATTACGCTGCCTACACTGCCAGATGCTGTGGGCGGTTTCTCGGGAAGAACCTTTCTCATCGATGTTGGGAACGGTGGATTTTCTTTACGTCGCATTCACGCATGTATCGACGCATTAGGGGAATATGGCTGGATTCTAGAGAACTTCTGGATGGACGAAGATCTCTTTTTCGCGCTGGTAGGACAAATCTCCAGTCATTTTATTGTTCCGAACACCCTTTGTGCTGCACGCTTCTCTCTTGAATCATCACCGGAAATGTTTTATAAAATGACAGGCCACGCGCCCATGGGGGGGCATGCATGGGAACGATGGGACAAGGCATTTTGGATCAACCTATTCAGACAACACGATATCACTGGGGTGGGATAATTATATGGAATCAGAAAACGAATTGATCATCCGTGCCCTTGAACTGCAAAACCAGGGCATGATCGACGATGCCTCTAGACTTTTTCATGAGATTTTAGCGCATAACCCTGACAACGTTATTGCGCTGTACTCTCTCAGCGTCATTGCTGTACAGGCGGATGATAGCTTGTCTGCACTGTCGTTGATTGATCGTGCTATCGTAGCCTCTCCCACGTTTGCCAATGCTCATTTTGCACGAGGAACGATCCTGCTCAAAATGAAGCGCAGCGAAGAAGCATTGGCCAGCTTCGATCGGGCATTGCTCATACAACCGGATTACCCGGAGGCTCTGGTCAATCGGGGTGCCTTGTTGCAGGAAATGAACCGACATTATGATGCACTGGCCAATTACGAACGTTTATTAGAATTGCACCCTGATCATACGGTCGCTCTAGGCAATCGTGGCATCATTCTGACTGAATTAAAGCGGGATGATGAGGCATCTGTCTCTTTTGTAGAAATGCTCCGCATCGATCCAGACTACGAATATGGCCTCGGTTTGCTCGCCTATGCGCGACTCCATGTGTGTGATTGGACAGAGGCTGACATCCTTCGACAGAAAATTGTCGATGGCGTGCGTGCCGGTCGACGTGTCTGTAAATCACTCGCCTTCATGTCCTTCTCTGATTCTGCCAAAGATCACCTCCAGTGCGCAGCCATTTTTGCAGAAAATAAATTTCCTCCCGCACCGGAAGTGTTGTGGAAGGGGGAACGCTATGCCCATGATAGAATTAGAATAGCCTATGTCTCGCCTGACCTCCGAGAGCATCCGGTTTCGCACCTGATGACGGGTATCTTTGAGCACCACGACCAGTCTCGCTTTGAGACCATTGCTATTTCCTTAGGGCTGGACGATCAGAGTCGTCTACGGGCGCGTATCGTAAACAGCTTTGGTCGTTTTATTGACGTGCGAGCAAAAACTTCGCGCGAAATTGCTACGTTGATGCGATCCATGGAAATCGACATCGCGATTGATCTCGCAGGGTATACGGCCGATTCTCGTACCGATATCTTTGCCTGGCGACCGGCACCTATTCAGATCAATTATCTTGGCTATCCTGGCTCACTTGGAGCACCCTATTTTGATTATATTATTGGTGACCGCCACACTATTCCAGAGAAAGAGTTCGAGAATTACGCCGAGAAAATCATTCATCTCCCGGATACCTACTTGCCAGTAGATGATGCCGTTCGCGTTTCTGACAATACACCCAGCCGCGCAGAACTCGGTTTGCCACCCGATGCTTTTGTGTTCTGTTCATTCAATCATGATTATAAAATCACGCCACCCGTCTTTTCTATTTGGATGGATCTGCTCAAACAAGTCAAGAGCAGTGTACTCTGGCTCATGAAGCTAAAAGAGGCCGCACAAACCAACCTACGACGTGAGGCCGCCCAACACGGCATTGATCCTTCCCGCTTGATCTTTGCCACACGGATTCCCTTGGTCGAAGATCATCTGGCACGCTATCGGCAAGCGGATCTGTTCTTGGACACCACACCGTACAATGCCCACACAACGGCGAGTGATGCCCTACGGGTGGGATTGCCGGTGATCACCTGTTCTGGCAACAGTTTCCCCTCTCGTGTGGCGACTAGTATTCTCCATGCGATGGATATGCCAGAATTGGTGACTTCCTCCCTGGATGAATATGCAGCGTTGGCACTTCGTTTGGCGCTCAATCCCGATCAGTTGGCAGAGACAAAAGCCAAACTGGCTGAAAAAGTAAAATTGCGCCTACTGAATACGGGGCTTTTTTGTCGTCATTTAGAATCCGCATACCATTCTGCGTGGTTACAATACCAGGAAGGAAAAGCACCCGCTTCCTTTGCCGTCAAAACAGAAAGCAGCTATGCCTATAAACAGCCCACCCTTCACGCATGGCGTACTGACCGATTCCATGAGCCCCTGATCAAATGCTTTCCAGAGGCGCGTACGCAGACCTGTTTGGTAGTAGGCAGCACGGCATGGTTTCAAGATTTTCCCCATTTGGTTACTGCAGAACCCGGGGTGGAAGAACTGTCCTTAGCGGATAATTCCGTGGACTATGTCTACTGCGATCATGCAATATCCGGCTTCAAGCGTCCCTGGGTCGCGTTATACGAGATGGCTCGCGTTGCGCGTACCGCAGTGATTGTAGTAGCAAGGCAAGACCCTTACGTTGATCAACCCATTGTGTCTGGAAACCACGTCGCCTATTACGACGAAGAGGGCCGCTATGTCTTTATGATCTCCCGTCGAGAGATAGAGAAAACGGTGCTCTCCCTGGGTCTGAAAGCGTTTGCCTTTAAGGGTCTGTTTGACCTCGGGGATCCAGACCCATCCTTGCCTGTCAATTATCAACAGTTCAATGAATACAGGCAAAAAACGCTGGCCATCGAAACCCTGTGCGAACGCAACGAACAAAAGTTTAATTATCTGATGGCCGTGCTGTTCAAAGCGATCCCTTCCGCTGAGCATCTACGTGGCTTTGACACCAAGTGGGCGCTGACGGCTGATACACGAATGGTTGGGTAGGTGACGCAACACTCTGCGTGTAAACTTCATCGGGTGGCCACATGCCAAAACTCCAGCTGCTTGTGATCGATGATGCTGCACTCATACGCGATTTCATACGGCAAGGGCTTTATGCAATCTTACGCCAGATTGAGATTCTGGAGGCCACCAATGGCCGTCACGCAAAGACTGTACTAGAGACCAAACCAGTGGATTTGGTGCTATGTGATTGGGAAATGCCAGAGGTCAATGGTCATGAACTCTTGGTTTGGATTAGAACTCACGCTCGGTTGAGTAAATTGCCTTTTATTATGGTTACAGGGCGTGGTGAGAGAGATCACGTTGTTGCAGCTATACGTGCTGGCATTGATGGGTATGTGGTCAAACCATTCAGCATCGAGAAGCTGTCGAACAGAATAACGCTGAGGGTCAGTTCTTGTTGGCTACCTGCTTAACATATGGTAATGGTGTTACTAAGGATCGACAAGAGGCAGTGAAGTGGTATCGGAAAGCTGCTGAACAGAACAACGCTAAGGGTCAGTTTATGTTGGCCAACTGCTTCTACTATGGTGAAGGCGTTACTAAAAAGCAAGGGGAGGCAGTGAAGTGGTATCGGAAAGCTGCCGAACAGAATAACGCTGACGGTCAGTTTGGGTTGGCCACCTGCTTATTATATGGTAATGGCGTTACTAAAGATCCACAGGAGGCAGTGAAGTGGTATCGGAAAGCTGCTGAACAGAACAACGCTAAGGGTCAGTTTATGTTGGCCAACTGCTTCTACTATGGTGAAGGCGTAAACAAGAATGATGTAGAGTCTCTAATGTGGTTGCGGAAAGCTGCCGAACAGAATAACGTGGATAGTCAATACATGTTGGGCCGCTGCTATTACTATGGCCAAGGCTTGAACAAAGATTCTCAGGAATCAGTAAAGTGGTTTCGCAAGGCGGCTGAACAGAATAATGCTGCTGCTCAATACGAGCTTGGCTACTGTTACTACCATAACATCGGAATTGCTTCAGATGAGGTTGAAGCT